>DAOMPZ010000017.1:1670-7542 GCA_035445045.1 Crocinitomicaceae bacterium
AGCTGGTCCTTGTGCGCCAAAGTTTACCCATAGCGTACCGTTCCAATAGTAAAATCCTGCTGTGGGTAATCCTACCGAACCGTTGTGATATACCATTAAAGAAACAACAGGCGAGGGAACGGTTGTCACATCTGTATTGTTTGTTAATGTAACGCGTGGAATGAGAACACCTTTGTTGCTAAAATCAACGTCTAAACCTGCGCTTGTGTTTGGAGTTGCACCTGTCGAATTAATACCGACATTTTGTGCGTTAAGATTGGAAGTAGTAAAAAAGTTTACCAAAATAAAAATTGCAAAAAAATTGCTTCATAGATACTAGAATTTTAAACTATATGGAGCAAATGTACAGAATGTTATTAAATACATAATGCTAAAAGCATTTTTAACAAATATTTAATCCCGCTTGTTTTTTATAGCATTGATTTTTAATCAATAAAAAACTCCCTAATCAACACTTTCACATCATTCGTTGCCTCTTTGTGCGACATGTGTCCAACACCTTTGAGAATGGAAAGATTAAACGGTTTTTTGGTTGTTTTTTCTATCATCATTTGGAGCGAAATTGACGTATCTAATTCGCCTTGAATGATTTTTAAATTACTTCCTAAACAGTCGGCAATTCCTTCGGAGCTTGGGCGGTTCATCATGGCTTTGGTGGCGGTAAGAATGGCTTGCAACTCCATTTTTTTTGCTATTTCCATGCTTTCGTCAATGAACGTTTTATGTTCCGCAGGGTTGACAAACATATTTGGAATAGCCTCCAGCAAATAACGGCTTTTATTTTTTTCTAAAACTTGTAAAACACGTTGGCGTTCCTTTTGTTTAAGAGGCGTATCTTGCCAAAAGCACGAATTGAGCAACACCACTTTTTCAATATCCGAATTGATTTTTGCCATTTCCAACGCAATGTAACCACCCATGGAATGCCCGACAATGCCGAAATCAACGATATTTTCGTGTTCCAAAACCTTGAAAACTTCCAGCGCATAATTTCGCAAATCGGGTTCGATGTTATTCAAAGGTGACTTTCCGTGACCAGGTAAATCAATCAAGATTTTCCGAAACGGCATATTTTCCAATTCCAACGGTTGCCACATCGCAATAGATTCCAAAAATCCATGCAAAAACACAACGGGATAGCCGTTGCCGATGATTTTATAATGTAATAACGACATTAAGACTTTACGATGTTACGATGTTACGATTTTATGACGGATTATTCTAACTGTTCATTAATTCTTCGATATGGTCTGTTTCGATTGGAATGTCACGCATTAAGTTGAAGGCAGGAGCATTTTCTTGGATAACCAGATTATCTTCCAAACGAATGCCTAAGCCTTCTTCACGAATGTAAATCCCAGGTTCACAAGTAAACACCATGTTTGGTTTAATCGGCTCGTTCCAAAGTCCGACATCGTGCGTGTCCAAACCTAAAAAATGTGATGTTCCGTGCATGAAATATTTTTTGTACGCTGGCCAATTTGGGTCTTGGTTTTTGATGTCTGTTTGGTCAATTAATTTCAATTTAACCAATTCAGCTTCCATAATTCGCCCAACTTCTTGCTGATATTCAGCGAGCATTGTTCCTGCTACCAACATTTTTTCAGCCTCTTTTTTCACGTGAAGAACAGCGTTGTAAACTTCCTTTTGACGTGGTGTAAATCGACCGTTAACAGGAATACTACGTGATAAATCCGACGCATAATTGGCATATTCTGCTGCTACGTCAAACAAGATAACATCGCCGTCTTTACATTGTTGGTTGTTTTCTATGTAATGCAAAACGCACGCATTTGCACCCGATGCAATAATTGGTGTATAGGCAAAACCCTTTGATTTGTTGCGGATAAATTCGTGGATAAATTCAGCTTCCAATTCATATTCCCAAACGTTTGGTTTCGTGAATTTCAAAATACGCTCAAAGCCTAATTTGGTAATGTTACAAGCGTGTTGCATCAATTCCAATTCAATTTGTTCTTTAACAGAACGCAAGCGGTGCATAATCGGTGCGCTTTTCAAAACTTGATGTGCAGGATAGTCAACTTTTACCTTCTTAATAAAGCGGTCTTCACGTGTTTCCGTCACAACAGAGTGGCGTAAATGCTCGTTTGTATTGAGATAAATCCCCTCCGCTTCTGCCATAAGTTGACGAAAAATCGTGTTAAATTGATCTAACCAATAAACTGTTTTGATACCCGAAACGTCAAATGCTGTTTCTTTGGTCAATTTTTCGCCCTCCCAAATCGCAATTAATTCGGAAGTTTCCTTTAAAAATAAAATCTCTCGATGATTAGGATTTGACGCATTTGGAAACAAAACCAAAATACTTTCCTCTTGGTCAACGCCTGACAGATAAAGAATATCTCGGTGTTGCGCAAATGGCAAAGTGCTGTCCGCAGAAACAGGGTAAATGTCGTTGGAATTAAAAACCGCCAAGGTGTTCGGCTTCATCAGTTGCGTGAATTTCGCTCGGTTTTTTATATAAAGTTCGCTGTTAATTCTATCGTATTTCATCACGTTTAAATTTATTTTTTACGAAATTAAGTAAACATAGCAGATTAACCGCAAAATTTCATCAAGTTTTTTCGCTCAAGAAGGACTAAAATCAAAATACCCAAAAAAAGGTATTGGAAGAATAAGTACGAACAGATTACATTTGCGCAAAATTTATTTAGACTAATTAAAAATAATAAAATGAAAACAGCAATAAATTACAAATTAATTGTCTTATGGCTTATTACCGTTGTGGGCATGATTTTACATTCCAATTACCACACAAACGGGTTTATCTACGAAGTAGATGTTGTGAAAAAAGGGGCAAATGGCGTTCTTCCAAACGGCTTAATAATCATTCGGAATGTTTTTTATCACTTGCCAATCGTTTGGATTTTATTGCTGATGTACACCAATAAAACACTTGTTAATTTAGCGTTGTTCGTGGTGAGCATTGTGTTTTCGGGAGCGCATTTAGCACATTTTTCGGGCGAATTTAAAAAAGAACATTTAGATTTTTCTCAAATTCCGCTCTTATTCATCATGTTCGTCATTTCAATCTTGATCGTTGTGGAACAATATAAACATTGGAAAACTAACAAAGTATAACTTATGAAAAGATTTTGGAAAATCACAAAACGAACCTTGCTGATTATTGCAGGTGTTATCGTATTATTTTTTGCAGTATTGCTGACTTTTGGTGCGTTTGCAGATATTCATTACGAAGGAACGGAAACGAAAACCATTGCTGGAACACCCGAGCAAGTTTGGTCGGTATTAACCGACGTGGAGCGTTATTCGGGCGCACGTCATGAGGTAAAACGTGTGGAAATCTTGCCTGTAGATGAAAAAGGTTTAAAAGCATGGCGAGAACATACGAACATTCACGGAGCAATGACCTATCAAGTGTTGGAAGAAATTCCACGTGAAAAAAATGACCATTCAAATGGTAAAAAGTGACTTTGGTCTTTCGGGTGTTTGGACATTCAATTTAGAAGAAAAAAACGGAGAAACCGTCGTTTCTTTACGTGAAGCTTCCGATGCGAGAGGTCTTTTGATGCGCAGTATTCTCAATGCGATTGGTAGAAATGGTAATCAAAAATTACTTTTGATGACCTTAGATAAAGAAGTTAAAAAATCCTAATTCAACAGTATGAAAGTCAAATTATTTTTTCTCTTATTTGCGCTTTTTAGCACAAGTATTGCCTTTCCTCAACAACCCGAAACCAAGGTTACGTTAGGCATCAAACCCGATTATTTTCACAGTGGGGCAGGCGTTTATGTCAAAGGAATTGTGAAAGGTAAAGTTGCCGAAAAAGTTGGTATTAAAACAAGTGACACGATTACTAAATTCGACGAAACAACCATTACGGGTATTTTTCACTATCGGGATTTGTTAGAAACCTACTCCGTAGGCGACAAAGTAAAAGTTTCAGTCAAACGAGGTGGAAAAACACTTCAATTTCAAGTGACGTTTTAGTGTGCGGATTTACGCACACTTTTCTTTTTTAAAGTCATTTTCTGACTGCTGATAACCTCATCTTGGTGTGTGAAATAAATATTGTCATAACGTCTTAAATTATATCTTTGCACTTTAATTTTCGATACTATGTTAATTGACACGACACCACAACCTACAAAAAAGAAGAAATTTTATCAAATTCTTTATGTCCAAGTAATTTTTGCCATTATTGCTGGCGTTACTTTAGGTTATTTAAAACCCGATATTGGCAAGGCGCTGCAACCGCTCGGCGATGGTTTTATCAAGTTGGTAAAAATGATTATCGCACCTGTTATTTTCTTGACCGTTTCGACAGGAATTGCAGGCATGAATGACCTCAAAAAAGTGGGGCGTGTTGCAGGGAAAGCGTTTATTTATTTCTTTTTCTTTTCAACTTTGGCGTTAATTTTAGGATTAGTTGTCAGTCATTTAGTACAGCCTGGTGCAGGTTTAAATATCGATCCAAAAACCTTGGACGGTTCGCAAATCAGTCGTTTTGTGACAGCCGCAGAAGATAATTCGTTTACCAATTTCGTATTCAACATGATACCCAATTCACTATTCAGTCCTATCACGGGCGATGTAGTGTTACAAGTGTTAGTGGTAGCGATATTGTTTGGTGTTTCCTTGGCGATGACAGCCGAAAAAAGCCAACCGATTACCGATTTTTTCACGCTTTTAACCGTTCCAGTATTTAAAATTGTTGAGCTTTTAATGAAATTAGCTCCGATTGGTGCATTTGGCGCAATGGCTTTTACAATTGGTGCGTATGGCGTTGGTTCGTTGATGTATTTAGGAAAATTAGTCGCAACGTTTTATGTGACTTCGTTTTTATTTATCGCCTTGATTTTGGGATTGATAGCCAAATTAAACGGTTTCAATATTTTCAAATTTATTCGCTACATCAAAGAAGAAGTATTTTTGGTGCTTGGCACAAGTTCGTCCGAGCCTGCGTTACCTGGTTTGATGACCAAACTCGAAAAAATGGGTTGTGACAAAGGTGTAGTTGGTTTGGTTGTACCGACAGGCTATTCGTTCAACTTAGACGGAACAAATATTTACATGACTTTGGCGGCGTTATTCATTGCGCAAGCCTGCAATATCCACTTGGAATTTAGCCAAATAATGGTTCTTTTATTAGTGGCTATGCTTTCATCGAAAGGAGCGGCAGCCGTTTCAGGCGCAGGATTTATCACATTAGCAGCAACTTTGACGGTTGTTCCTGAAGTTCCTGTCGAGGGAATGGCACTTATCCTTGGAGTGGATAAATTCATGTCTGAATGCCGAGCATTGACAAACGTTATTGGTAACGGCGTGGCGTGTGTAGTTGTTTCCAATTGGGAGAAACATTTGGATAAGGATAAATTACAGGAAACATTGCAATAAAAAAAACCGATGTCCAAAAAATAGCGAACTACTTTGTTGTTTTTGAACATCTTAAAATCAAAACGAGGATGCCTGACTTTTCGGACACCCTCGTTTTGTCTTTATTCTTTTATCTGTCTTAAAATCCTAATATCATAACGTCGTCTTATGTCTTTCTGTCTAATTCTAAAACTCCGCCATTACTTTCAGCTCTTTGCCGTTGCGTAAAAGCGTAATTTCTTTGATATCTTTCGGATTGATTTTTGACAAACATTCCATATAACCGTAAACATCTTTTACTTCGCAATCTCCCATTTTGGTAATGATGTCGCCTTCTTTAATTCCTGCTTTGTCAGCGGTTTTTCCGTCCATAACGCCATCAACGTGCAATCCGTCTGTTGTTTCGCCATACGAAGGCATAATTCCAAGCGTTACTTTATATGCTGATACTTTTTTACCTTCTTTGATTTTTGTTTTTGTGATTTTCTATCTTGACTTTTTCATATTTCCCTT
>DAOMPZ010000017.1:7552-25671 GCA_035445045.1 Crocinitomicaceae bacterium
GATTTTTGTTTTTGTGAATACTAAATTGTCTTTTTCTGCCAATTCATTGGAAACTCTGAAAATGTAATCTACAATACCACGCACACCATAATAATTGATTTTATCTTCGTCATCGCTTGGTTTGTGGTAATCTTTGTGTGTTCCTGTAAAGAAAAATAACACGGGAATATCTTTCAAGTAAAAAGAGGTGTGGTCAGATGGTCCAATTCCTGCGCTATCTTCTGTAACCACATAGCCAGCAGGTTTATTTTTTTGAACGATTGCCGAAAAATCAGGACACGTTCCAATGCCGCCCACAACCAATTCTTTTTTATCATTCAAACGTCCAATCATGTCCATGTTTATCATGGTAACAACATTTGGGTGTTTTGATTTTAGTGTTTCAGCCATGTGTTTAGAGCCAATCAAACCGTCTTCTTCGCCCGAAAAAGCAGCGAAAATATAGTTCACTTTTTCTTTCGTTTTATTTTGAGAATAGATACGTGCCAACTCTAACAAACCTGCTACTCCCGATGCGTTGTCATCTGCACCGTTGTGAATTTCGCCCTCCGAATTCATTTGCGTCGAATGGTGGTGTTCGTTGTAGCCCAAATGGTCGTAATGTGCTCCAATGACGATTGTCTTTTTCGCTCCGTTATCCAAAAATGCAATGACATTTCGTCCGCTGTTTGGCTTTGCACTTGTGCTGTCGTGTGGATTTAGACGAACGGAATATTCAAATTTTTGAAAATAACTTTTTCCGTCATACGGTTTTAAACCATATTTTTTGAACTCGTTTGCAATGTATTCGCCAGCTTTTTCTTCACCTTTTGAACCTGTCAAACGTCCTTCTAATTCATCTGATGCTAAATACGAAATGTGTTTTTTCAAGTGATCATCACTTACAACGTCTGCTGGGTCAAAATCCACCCAATCTGCGATGTAAACGTTTGTTTCTCTCGGTTTGTCGGGATTTCTATTACTTGAGAAGCTAATTTTCTTTCCGTCAGGGGAAAACATCGGAAATGCACTAAAATTACTTTCAAATGTTACTTGACGTAAGTTTTTCCCGTTGGTATCAATCGAAAATAATTGGAAATCGTAACCGTTTGCCGAATGGTGGTTAGACGAGAAAATAATACGGTCGTCTTTCGGGTGGAAATACGGTGCCCAATTTGCTTTTCCTAAATGCGTAATTTGTTTCAAATTTGTTCCGTCAACATTAATGGTGTAGATTTCCATATTTGTTGGCGCAACTAAATCTTTTGCCAAATTATCTTTATATTCTTTCACATCTTCAGGAGAAGTTGGTCGAGAAGAGCGGAAAACCAATTTTTTGCTATCGTGTGAGAAAAACGCACCACCGTCATAGCCCAAACCGTACGTCAACTGTTTCAAATTCGAGCCGTCAATATCCATGATGTAGATTTCTAAATCGCCACTGCGTGTACTTGTAAATGCAATTTTCTTTCCGTCGGGCGAAACAACTGCTTCCGCATCATATCCTTTTGTGTCCGTCAATTGTTTAACAACTTTTCCATTCAAATCAGCTACATAAATGTCAAATTCGGGAAAAAGTGGCCACAAATATTTTCCTGTGTGTGAATGTGGCGGTGCAGGGCAAGCGGCATTGTCTTTATGTGTTGAAGCATATAAAATGTGCTTTCCGTCAGGCATAAAAAATGAACACGTTGTTCTTCCTTGACCTGTCGAAACAAGTTTTAAATCGTTTTTTGTGGGATTGGGTTTTGTTACGTCTAAAATATAAATTTGGTCACATTCTGCTCCAATTTCGGGGTTTGTTACCTGCATTGTCAATTTCGTTCCGTCAGGACTGAAATAAGCCTCGGCATTGTCTCCACCGAATGTTAATTGCTTGAGATTTTTAAAATTCTTTTCTTGCGAAAAAGCAGAAAAACTAAAAAGCGAGAACGCTAAAATTCCTGTAATTGATATTTTCATGATTACTATTTTGGGCGCAAAAGTAATAAATAGATAATTGTCAAAAGTCATACAATTGTCATACAATTGTAAAAAATATGGAAAATAGTGTCGTAGCGTTAACCTCAAAGAAATATACGCCGTAATTGACGCATAGATGGCTCATTTTGACGAGGTATTTGTTCGCAAATGCGCCCGATGTTTTTGTTTTTGATACAAAAAATTTCTTAATCAAATCGTGAGTATTTCCTAATGTAGTCACATCTTTTTTAAGTGTTAAATCAGAAGGAACATACGCACCGCCCACATAAATATCTCCATTAAAATACCCTGCATAATTATTTGGATTGCTACCTGATACAGTAGCATAAACACCATAATTAGTTGTCGATACCAATCAGCATATAGCCATTTTTCGCACTGTTGTAACCACCGACCGTGTAGTTGACATTGCCGTTGAGTTTGGAGCGATTTACTGCGTTGGTTTTCGTGTAAATCGGACTGTTCCATAACGTGCCAAAGATATTTGCGTCAGGTGGATTGGTAAACAAAGGATTGTTTCCACCTCTATACCAAGCTGCTTGTGCTTGTGCAGCGGTAGTGCCCGCAGGAGGTGTTCCTAGTGGGGGCGTTTGTGCCATTATTGTTGTTGCCTGTATCAAGCCAATCAACGAAAGTAATTTATGTTTCATAACATTTGTTTTTTAACGAATTAAATGAAAAAATCCTTGTTCTCTTATTTTTGTTGCTTTTGATTCCAATACGTAGTAGTAAACACCTTCTGTTGCTCCCTTTCCGTTCCATTCAGGCGTATCAACATCTAATGTAATCATCTTGTTTCCCCAACGGTTATAAATAAAGACTTTAAAGTCGGGAATACCTATAACAATTGGTAAAAACACATCATTGATGTTGTTGTTATTAGGGGTAAAAACATTTGGAAATGTAAGCTGTATAGGTGCTTTTACCACAGAAACGTCATCTATGAAATAATAAAGGTCAGAAGATGTGCTCGGGTCTTTATCAAGCATAATCACATTTGTACTGTCATCAAAACATCCTATCGTAACATATTGTTCTCCTCCTATTGCTTTAAAAATCCCACTTACCAATTGCCACCCAACCGTATCAGTAATAAAA
This sequence comes from Crocinitomicaceae bacterium, assembly GCA_035445045.1. Taxonomy (GTDB): domain Bacteria; phylum Bacteroidota; class Bacteroidia; order Flavobacteriales_D; family Crocinitomicaceae; genus 40-80. Next base: position 10,613 of record DAOMPZ010000017.1, read on the forward strand.
TTATCTGTTTCATTTTTCCATTGTGGAATAAACGGAAGTACATAATAATTTGAACTGTTCACTGGTGTGTTTGAAAAATATGCTTGCATACAACTGGAATAATTAATGGAATCTTCATTCGCACTGACGTACATGGAAAATTGATAGTACTGATTTGATTCTAACGGTGTAATGAGCCTGTTTTGAATGTATTCACGATAGTTTTGAGTATTTCGGTCAAATATCCCAAAACCAGCAAAGTTATTTCCTGTATGTGGAAATTGATAACCAATACCAGGAAGAAACGGAGGTTCTTGATTTCCATAAACAGGATTTTTACACCATAAGTCACTGGATGCTCGGGTTGGGCATGACCAACCTTTACATCCTGTCCATGCAAACACATCAAAGCCAATTGGAGCAGGTTGCCCATAGCACGAGTCAATATCCTCAAAACTTGGGTTTGAAATCAGGTTTTGAGAAAAGCCACAAGATGTACTTAAACAAAGTAACAATATAAGAACAAGGTCTTTCAATTTAATAAATTTTGTTTATAAAATTAATTTTCTTGCTTTTTGTTTTCGGACAAGTAGCGAAATAAATAAAACCGTGTAGTAATCAGCTATCTAATAGTCAAAGACTACAAAGAAAGGATAAAAAATTCTGTGTCACACTATTTGTTTTTAGGTTGTTAATGAAGTAAAAGTATAAATGTTTTTTGGAATATGCAAATTATTTTTGCTGTAAAACGAAATTTAGAATTGTTCTAAATAGCACGATTTCCTGTGAATGTTACACCTGCATCCATCCAAGGACGATAGCCGTATTCTTGATACTGCGAGCCTGTTCCGTTGAGGTGCAACATCGAAAATGCTCCTTTTTGGGTGTAGATGTTGGGGTTACCTGCTGAAATGGAGTTGTTATCAATACCGACCAACATATAACCATTTCTTGCACCAGCGTAACCACCGACAGTGTAGTTGACATTGCCGTTGAACTTAGAACGGTTGATGTTGTTGGTTTTGATGAGCAAAGGATTAACACCGTTAGAAACGTCCCAACCTAAAAACCATGTTGGTGCATAAATATTATTAAATATACCTCCGTTTGTTGCCTGCCCAAAGGCTAACTGATGAGTACAGCCGATAATTGTAAGGGCTATTACTCGTTTTACTAAATTGTTCATAATGATAAATTTTACCTTACCAAATGAATAAAACCTGTTTTTTTAAAGCTATTATTTTTGTTGTCAAGAATATAAAAGTAAACACCTGATAAGCAGTCTTTTCCTTGATATTTACCGTCCCAAAATTCTGTGTTTGCCTTGTCTGTTTGAAACACCTTATTGCCCCAACGGTTTAAAATGGTTAATGAAGTACCTTGTGGAATGCCCAAAAGATTGTAATAATCATTTACACTATCATTATTTGGCGTGAAAACATTAGGAATAACAATTTCAGCCTCTATTTCTTGAAGAAATACATTATCAATGTAATAATAAGCAAAAGGAATTGGATAGAATTTTACAATGCTTGTATCTAAAAAACTATCTTCGTTAAAATATCCGATAGTTAAAAATTTTTCACTTCCGCTTGCCGTAAAAACAAACTCCATTTTATTCCAATTAGATTCATCACACGTTATGGTTTCCGATGTGTTTGTGAATTGAGGAATATAACTTATTCCATGTACATACTGACCTCCGATAGGGTTTTCTGAAAAAGAAATTCCAATATCAGTTACGCAAACAGAAGATGAATCTGCTTTACTTAAAAAACATGAAAAATAATAGTTTTTTCCATATTTCAAAGTATTTACTAACTCTACTTGAATGTATTCACGCCACACTCCTTGTAGTGAATCAAAACTTACACCAAATCCAACACACCCATTTCCATCTTGAGGATATTTATACCCAAACGCTACTGGGTACGCATTACAAATATTGAAGTAATCAGGACTTCCCCAAGTTGGAGAGTACCAATTCATAACCGAAAAATCAGCAACTCCCATAGGACACCAATTGTACTCCTCAAAACTCCCATTTGGCACAAGGTTTTCTTGTGCTTTCAGAGAGAAAGCAAAAAACAATACAAAAACAATATAAAAAACAGGCTTATCCAATTTAATAAGATTGTTTAAAATTTTAAAAAAAATAAACTCTGCTTTCTGTAAGGTCACGGTTTCAAAAACTTTATCATTCGTGTTTTTAATTTAATACTAAAATAAGTATTTCAAAACCGCCCTTTTAGCTCCAAGCCTAAAACAGGAAAGTGCTTACCTTGTAAACAAGGATTTTTCATTTTAGCTTTTTTAACAAAACCTTGCATTCTAATTATCATTAGAACACTACCTTTGCACCCGTAAAATTCGTCACAATTTTATAGTGCAAAGGAGGTGTTGCAAGGATTTTTTGTATTCATCTCCTTTCTTTTTAAATGTTAGAACTTCATTTTTTCTATAGCTTAAAATTTTAAAATTAAGAGATAGCTATCACAAAGCTATGTGAAATTTTCTTACAAAAAAAAACAATAAGCATAAATATTTTTCGTTGCAAAGCGAATTTAGAATTGTTCTAAATAAAAATGTGTTGTAATAGCAAAAAATATTTTTAAAAAAAGTACATATTCTTTTTGTCTGTCGTATCTTTGTGTCGCATGAATATTAAAGAAATATACGCCGTAATTGATGCAGAGATGGCTCATTTTGATGAGGTCTTTGTGCGCAATATGCAGTCTAATGTTAAGATGTTGGACAAAGTTACCCAGTATATTGTCAAGCGAAAAGGCAAGCAAATGCGCCCGATGTTTTTGTTTTTGACGGCGAAAATGCTCGGCGAAATGAACGACAAAACCTATCAAGCAGCATCAATGATTGAACTTTTGCACACGGCAACATTGGTACACGACGATGTGGTGGACGATGCCAATGAACGCCGTGGTTTTTATTCGGTCAATGCGTTGTGGAAAAATAAAATTGCGGTTTTGGTCGGCGATTTTTTTCTGTCTAAAGTTTTGCTGTTGTCGATTGAAAATAACCAAACACGCTTTTTGGAAATTACAGCTCGTGCAGTCAAAGAGATGAGCGAGGGCGAGTTACTCCAAATCGAAAAAGCACGCCGCATGGATATTTCGGAAGAACTTTATTTTGAGGTTATCCGCAAAAAAACAGCCTCTTTAATCGAGTCGGTATGCGAAATCGCTGCTGTTTCCGTTGATAGAGAAGATGAGGTACAAAATATGCGGAAATTTGGCGAACTTGTCGGGTTGGCGTTTCAAATTAAAGACGATATGTTTGATTACGGTTCGCCCGACGACATCGGAAAGCCGACAGGCTTGGATATTCGAGAGCGTAAAGTTACGTTGCCGTTGATTTATGTGTTACAAAATTCGTCGAAAGAGATTAGAAATGAATTGATTAACATTGTCAAAAATCATAACGAAGATAAGGAAAAAGTAAAACGTGCGGTTAGTTTAGTCATTCAAGAAGGCGGTGTAAAATACGCTTACGAACGTATGAACGAACTTAAAAAACAAGCACTTGACTGCATTGCAAACATTCCTCATTCGACAGCGAAAGAGGCGTTGATAGGATTAGTAAATTATACCATAGAACGAACACGATGAAAAAGATTTTAATGATGACATTATTGGCAGTTGCTCTTTTTGCCTGCAAAAACAAAGAAACAGAAAACCAAAATCCAACGGAACAAACAGATGAAAATCCATTGTTTCCCAAAGACCGTAGCGATTTAATTTCGATTAAAAACGGTCAATATATTGAGTATTATCCCGACAAAAAACACATTAAATTCCGTGGCTTTGTTGATGAAAACAATGAGCGTGACGGCAAATGGATTTTCTACGGAATGGACGGAACAGAACTTTCGGTTGGTTTTTACAAAAACGGAAAACGTGACGGTCATGTGATTGTGAAATTCCCGAACGGAAAATTGCGTTATGTCGGCGAATATGCTTTAGACAAAAAAGTCGGCGAATGGGAATTGTATGACGAAAAAGGAAACAAAACCGTAAAAAAATACGACTGATTGTGGCGATGATACCTCCACATATTGTTGACGAAATTCTCACGACTGCACGCATTGAGGAAGTCATCGGGCAATTTGTAAACTTAAAACGAGCAGGTTCAAACCTCAAAGGGTTAAGTCCGTTTACCGATGAAAAAACACCTTCATTTGTCGTGTCGCCTGCCAAGCAGATTTTCAAATGTTTTTCGACAGGAAAAGGCGGAAATGTTGCGTCATTCCTCATGGAAAAAGAACATTATTCATATCCTGAGGCGTTAAGATGGTTGGCGGACAAATACAACATCGAACTTCCCGAAGAAAAACCTTTGTCGGCAGAGGAATTACAAGCGATTTCCGAACGTGAGAGTTTGTACATCATCAATGAATTTGCAAAAAATCACTTCAAACACAATTTACACGAAACCGAGGAGGGAACGTCGATTGCCTTGTCGTACTTTTTGGAAAGGGATTTTCGCAAAGACATCATCGAGAAATTCGATTTGGGTTATTGCCTAAACACAGGCGATGATTTGACCAAAACAGCACTTGCCAAAGGCTATCAACTGAAATATTTGGAAACGGTTGGTTTGACGAAAACCAAGGAAGACAGGTCGTTTGACTTCTATCGTGGACGTGTCATCTTTCCGATTCATTCCGTTACAGGACGTGTGCTTGGCTTTGGTGGTCGCACCTTGTTGAATGACAAGAAAATCGCCAAATATTTCAACTCGCCCGAAAGCATCATTTATAACAAAAGTGCCATTCTATATGGATTGTACTTTGCCAAAGGCGACATCGTTAAATACGACAACTGTTATTTGGTAGAGGGCTACGCAGATGTTATCGGCTTGCATCAAGCTGGTATTCAAAACGTTGTAGCTTCTTCGGGAACATCATTGACGGTTGAGCAAATCAAACTTATTCGTCGTTACACGAGCAACATTACCATTTTATACGACAGCGACCCTGCTGGTATCAAAGCTTCATTTCGTGGTATCGACTTGATTTTGAAAGAGGGTTTGACGGTGCAAGTGGTACTTTTCCCCGAAGGCGACGACCCCGATTCATTTTCTAAACGTGTTTCTTCGGAAGAATTAACAGCGTATATTCAGAAAGAAAAGAAAGATTTTATTTCGTTCAAAGCGGACATTTTGATGTCTGAAAACGAAAACGACCCGATAAAACGTGCGCAGTTAGTCCATGAAATGGTTCATTCTGTTTCGCTTATTCCCGACAATCTTACACGTACCATTTACACAACCGAAATTGCCACACGCTTTAAGATTGAACAGCACATTCTTGAACAGGAAATCGCCAAATTACGTGTCGAAAATTCTGCTAAAGACCAAGGCGCAAGCCAAGCAGAAACAACGGCACTGACAGAATATGTTGCCAATCAAACTAAACAAACGCAAACGACACCTTCTACACAAGAAAACCCCGAATTAACCGAGGATTTTGTAGAGCGTAATTTAATCCGTATGCTGGTCGAATATGGCGTAAAAGCAGTAGAACTTAACACCAAAGACGGTTTAAAAGAAGTTTCTGTCGCCGAATTGATACATCACGAAGTTTTACGAGATGAATTGACATTTGCCAACGGTTTGTATGCGGAAGTATTTAACATTGTTGCCGAAGGTTTAGAAAACAAAACACTTTACAAAGCAAGTTATTTCTTGAAAGTTCACAATCCTGATGTTGTGAGTTTGGTAACAGATTTTTCAACAAGTAAATACGACCTTTCTCATAATTGGATGGCGATACATAAAGTTGATGTAAACACCGAATTAGACAAACTTAAAACAGCGGTTTTACAGTCTATTTATGCGTTTAAACTAACAAAAATAACACGCCGTATCGACATCATTCGCCTTGAACTTGCCAATCCTGAACTGTCCGAAGACCGCATGGAAGACCTTTTGGTTGACCAAGTAATCAATGAAAAAATAAAAATGTCCTTAGCCGAAAAATTAGGCAGAGTGATGAATAATGCGTGAGTTAAAACTCCGCACTTTTTGGCGTTCTTGGAAACGGAATAACATCTCTGATATTCGACATTCCCGTTACGAACATAACCATGCGTTCAAAGCCCAAACCAAAGCCTGCGTGTGGAGCTGTTCCGAACTTGCGTGTGTCCAAATACCACCACAAATCTTCTTCGTGAATACCAAAATCAGCGCATTTTTCTTTTAAAACGTCTAAACGTTCTTCACGTTGTGAACCTCCGACCATTTCGCCAATACCTGGGAACAAAATATCCATCGCAGCAACGGTTTCTTTGCCTTGTTCGCAGTTGTCGTCACGGCGCATATAAAATGCTTTGAATGATGCTGGATAATTGGTAATAATTACAGGGCGTTTAAATTCTTTCTCTACCAAATAACGCTCGTGTTCCGATTGTAAATCTGTTCCCCACGTCACATCGTATTTGAATTTTTTCTTTTTATAGTGGTTTGAATTTATCAAAACATCAATCGCCTCGGTGTATGTGATACGTTTGAAATCGTTGTTGATAACAAAGTTTAAACGCTCAATCAAATTCATTTCATTGCGTTCGTTGGCAGGTTTTTGATTTTGCTCGGCAATTTCTCGTTCGTTGAGAAAAGCAATATCATCTGGACACGTTTCCATAACGTATTGACAAATGAATTTCAGCATTGTTTCAGCTAATTCCATGTTGTCGTTTAAATCGCTAAAAGCAACTTCGGGTTCAATCATCCAAAATTCCGCCAAGTGACGTGACGTATTTGAATTTTCTGCTCTAAAAGTCGGCCCAAACGTATAAACTTGACCCAATGCCATAGCACCCAACTCCGCCTCTAATTGCCCCGAAACCGTTAAGTTTACCCCACGACCAAAGAAATCTTCTTTGAAGTCAACCGCTCCGTTTTCATCTTTGGGAATGTTGTTTAAATCGAAATTCGTAACGTGGAACATTTCGCCTGCACCTTCGGCATCAGAACCTGTGATAATGGGTGTGTGTAAATAGTAAAAACCTCTGTCGTTGAAGAACTTATGAATGGCAAACGCTACCGCATGGCGCACTCTGAAAACAGCTCCGAAAACGTTAGTACGGAAACGCAAATGTGCTTGTTCACGCAAAAATTCCAAGCTGTGTTTTTTCGGTTGCATCACCGTTTTTTGCACTTCTTCGGGATTTGCCTCACCTAATATTTCGATGGTTTCAACCGCTAATTCTATCGCTTGTCCTGCACCTTCGGAGGCTACAATTTTTCCTGTTAACGAAACCGCTGCGCCTGTCGTGATTTTTTTTAACAAACTTTCTTCGTACTTTTCAAAGTCAACAACTGCTTGAATATTTTTAATCGTTGAGCCGTCATTTAGCTGAATAAAACGATTACTTCTAAACGCTCTTACCCAACCTTTTACATTAATTTCTTGTCCGATCGTTGCCTTTGCTAATACCTCAGCAATTTTTGTTCTTTTCATGTTTCAAAAAAATAAAGTGCAAAAGTATGAAATTCCAAAGTAAAGGCGAAATGGTCGGGTGGAAAAAATATTAATATTTTCCGAGAAAAAACCGTCTATTTTAAAAAATTGATTAACTTTATTACTTAACAGTTGATTATTCAATAATTTTAATTGTAGGCGATGAAAAAAGTTACTTCATTTATTCCGCTATTATTTTGTCTGTGGACATTCGGGCAAACACCTGCTAATGACCCTCATTGGCAACTTGTTTGGGAGGATAATTTTAATTCTCTTAATACAACTATTTGGAAAGTTGCCAATCATTTTGACCATTATGGGGGAGAACCACAAGTATATACTAATAGAACTGACAATGTTTTTATCAGTAATGGTTCACTTGTTCTTAGAGCAAAAAAAGAAATATACAATTGTCCTTCTGGTAGTATAAATCAATGGGATTGTGTTAGGCAATATAACACGGGGCAACCTTACAATTATACATCTGGGTGGATTGAAACAAAACAAGCATATAATACGCAATATGGATACATTGAATCAAGAATTAAATTGCCACATGGATATGGTTTTTGGCCTGCATTTTGGACATTTGCAGGGGCAGGAATAACAGCTACGAACGCCGCCGAAATAGACATTTTTGAAATGTTGGGAAGTGATAGCCTTTCTCCGAATATAATGGGAACAAATATTCACAAGTATTATTGTGATAATTGCCCTGCACCTTCCTATTGTGAATGCTCTCAGTTATATCAACCAGCATGCCCTTGGGAAAATCCAGATATACTTTGTTATGGACAAGATTTAATTCCTTATGGTTTTGATTATACAGATTGGAATACGTATGCAATTGAATGGACTCCAAGTAAAATAATTTGGTATGTTAATAATTATCCTGTTCGGATATTCCCTAATCCAGGTATTGTTGACCCTGTTAGAATAATACTAAACTTTGCAATTGACCCTTGGATACCTCCTAACCAATCTACACCTTTTCCGTCAGATATGTATATTGATTATGTAAAGGTATATGATATTAGGAAAGATTGTAATACAAACCTCAATGTATGTAATTACAATTTTAGCACTCATGATAATAAGGTCAAGAAAAGTATTACAATAGGAAATGGTACTTGTACCAATGCCTTAAACGTTGGTCAGAATGTTTTTTTGAGAGCTACGGAAAGTGTTTTGATTAATGGGGATTTTACTGTACCAGTTGGCGCTCAGCTATCCATACACATGGATGAAAATACTTGCCCTTAAAAAATAAAATTATGAAAAATAATAAATTCAGTTATTTCATTTTACTTGCAATGATGTTATTGTTCGGTAGTTGTCAAACTAAAAAAGAGAAGATTTGTCGTAATTTACCTGAAGGTATCTACGAGGGTTGGTTTCTTGATGAAGGAACAAATAATGAAAATCTTACATTATTACACATAGCGAATAAGGATAATAATACAATAGAAATTAAAACTTCATCTTCAGAATTTTCTTTTGTTAATAGAAATAAATGTACAATTAATGGTAAAATAGCAGATAAAATTTGTACAGGTAAAATAAACATTAAAAAAGGAAGTATTCTGATTAATGGGACTTACTCATATTTTAAAAAAGATGAAACAGGAGGGATAGAAAACCCTAAATATGATAAGATTAACGGTACTTTTCAAATAAAACAAATTCAAACACCTTAAAAACAAAAAATCATGAAAATAAAATCATTTATACGTGTAGCGATGCTGATTGGTCTTCCATTTACAACATTTGCACAATTAAAAGTTGACCAATATGGAAGAATTGGTATGGGAACAAATTATCCTAATTCAGGATATAAATGTCATATAAAAGGAAATTTATTATTAACAACCCACCCTGATAATCCTGCAGTAGAATTACAGTTTAAAGTTGGAAGTGGTCTCTTTGGGGCAGTTATAGGAACAAATGTTGATTATGTTGCCTTTTGGTCGCAATGGGTAGAATACAACAATTTATTAGCTCAATCTTATTTGCAAGTTTCCGATAAGTCTTTGAAAACTAATATCAAAGAAATTGCAAATCCACTACAAAAAATCAATTTGTTAAAAACGTATAAATATGATTTTATTGATAAACAAATAACGGAAAAAGGCGATTCGATTACGAAATTAACCCCTAAATATGGATTTATTTCACAAGAAGTAGAAGAAATATTAGATGAAGTAAAAATAACAGAAGATGCCCATGATTTAAAATTAATGGATTATGACCAAATTATTCCTTTATTAGTTGCAGGTATGCAAGAACAACAAAAAATGATAGATAGTTTAAAAACTAAACTTGGGGATTTGCAACTTGAGAAGAAACAAACAGAATATAAACTGTTGCCGTCAGACTCAACCTTAAACACGAGTATTCAAGGCACACTGAGTCAATCTAAAATCAATAATTGTTATCCCAATCCGTTTAATGCTGATTTAGTTATAGATTATCAAATAGAAAGTTCAGAACCTTTACTCAACGCTAATCTGATAATCTTTAATTCGAGTGGTCAATTATTTAAAGAAATAGCCTTAGAAAATACTATCGGAAAAAATGCAATTTCTTTATCGGGAAGTTTTTTCAGTCAATCTGGTTCGTATATTATTGGGCTTAAATTAAATGGACAAGTAATAGACACAAAAATAGTTGTTAAACAATAAACCTATGAAAAATAACATTTTTCCGTATTTAATTTTAGTTATAGCAATATTGTTCTTGGGTGGTTGTAAACCTGAAAAACCAAAAAACTGCACTAATTTCCCTGCTGGAGCTTACAAAGGGGTGTTTACTGATGATGGAGCAAGCGAAGGGACAGTTGTTCCACTCCAAGTTTCAATACTAGATGAAAACACCTTGATTATTAACACTACGGGTGACACTTTACATGGACCTTTTGTTAAAAGAGATAACTGTTTTATTGGTGGTAACATCGAGGGTAAAAGTTGCGTAGGTGAAATATACAAAGACAAAGAATATTTTGTTGTTAAAGGCACTTATTCCTATTTCAAAGTCGGAGAAGCAGAATATCCCGTTGGACAATCTAACAATCCTCAATACACTAAAGTTAACGGCACTTTTGAATTAAAATCGAATTAAAAGATAAAGCTATGAAAAATAATAAATACAGTTATTTCATTTTACTTGCAATAATACTATTACTTGTTAGTTGCCAAGCTAAAAAAGAGAAGATTTGTCGTAATTTACCTGACGGACTTTATGAGGGACAATTTATTGATGATTCTGGGTATAAAAAAATACTTCCTTTAGAAATTGTGAATATAGACGATAACACCTTAGAAATTACTATTCCAAGCAATATGACTGTGTATTCTGTTAAAAGGTCTAAATGTGCTATCGGTGGTGTAATTGACGGAGATGCCACAACTGGAAAGAATTGCGTAGGTGAAATTTATAAAGAAAATGATGTTTTTACGATTAAAGGTACTTATTCGTATTTTATTAAAAACGAATCAGGATTAGGAAATCCTAATCCACCGCCTATGTATGCTAAAATGAACGGTACTTTTCAAATCAAACCTTTTCAATAACCCCAATCCACTCCTCAACAGACTTGGCATCATCTATCGAAAAACGTCCCGAATGTGTTCTACGGAGTGCAGTAAGTGTTGCGCCCGATTGAAGTTTTTTGCCGAAATCATTGGCGATTGAGCGAATGTATGTGCCTTTGGAGCAATGAATTTTAAAATCAATTTCGGGAAAGCGACTGCTATCGATTGAAAATGCTTTAATCGTAATTTTATTCGGTTTCATTTCGACTTCTTTTCCTGCACGAGCGATGTCATAAGCACGTTTTCCGTCAATTTGTTTTGCCGAAAAAATCGGCGGAAGTTGGTCTTGTTCGCCTAAAAACGACTGCGTAACCTCTTGTAAAAGTTCGATGGTAATATGGTCGGTTGGATAGTCGATGTCGTCAAAGGGTTTTTCCAAATCAAAACAAGGTGTTGTTTTTCCGAGTAAAAATGTACCTGTGTAAATTTTGTCGTCTGTGGTTAGTTCGGGAATTTTCTTGGTCGCTTTGCCTGTGCAAATAATCAAAAGTCCTGTCGCAAGCGGGTCTAACGTTCCTGCATGCCCAACTTTGAAATTTTTAATCCCGTATTTTCGCTTTAAATTCCAACGCAATTTGTTGACAACATCAAACGAAGTCCATTTGTACGGTTTGTCAACGAGTAGGATTTCGCCTGCTTGAAAATCTAAATTCATTACACAATTTTCAAGTCAAAACCAGCCCAAATCAAGCCTAAAATCGCTAATCCAACGACAATGCGGTAAATTCCAAAAACTTTAAATCCATTTTTAGAAACGAAATTTATAAAGCCTTTAATGGCGATAAAAGCAACGATAAACGCTACAATATTTCCCACAATCAACAAATTTACTTGCTCCGAAGTAAAGCTATTTCCCTCTTTTAAAAAGTCCAACGTCTTTTTTGCAGTTGCGCCTAACATTGTTGGAACAGCTAAGAAAAATGAAAATTCTGCTGCTGCGCTACGTGTCAACTTTTGCGACATACCACCGACAATCGTTGCGGCAGAGCGAGAAACACCTGGAATCATGGCGATACATTGGAAAAAACCAATTTTCAGAGCGGTCATAAAGCTGATGTTTTTTTCTTCTGTAACCGTTGGATTTTTAAACCATTTATCGACAAATAATAGGATAATTCCTCCCAAAACCAACGAAATTGCAACCGTTGTCGGACTTTCCAAAAGCGCATCAATTCTGTCGCTCAACAACACGCCAAAAACTGCCGCAGGTAAAAACGCCACAAATAATTTCAAATAAAAATTAACCGACTGAAAAAAACGTTTGAAGTAAATCACAACGACGGATAAAATCGCACCCAACTGAATGACAATCGTAAACAATTTAGTAAAATCATCTTCGGCAATACCCATTAAAGACGAACCGATAATCATGTGACCCGTGGATGAAACAGGCAAAAACTCCGTCAATCCTTCAATAATTGCAAGGATAATAGCGTGTAAATAACTCATTAAAAATTATTTTTTTTCTTTGAAAGGATTTTTCATAATCGCATAACCGATTACGCCGTAGCCAAGCATGACCAAAATGGGAGCAAGGGTAATTCTGCGTGCGCTGAACAATTCGGTTTCTTTAAAAATAGCGTGGTCATCAGAACCGCCACCAATCATCAAAATAAAACCTAAAATATTGATAGCCAAACCAATAAATAGCAAGGTGTAGTTTTGCTTAGAAAACTTAAATGCGCCTAATTTGCTTTTATCGAAAGCATTTTTATTTTTCATAATCTTAATATAAATCGTCTAATTTCATTTTTAAAAACTTGTTCAACGCAAATAACGTAAAAATCCACGTCATCAGCACGCCGAACAATACCAACAATCCGAAAACGGATAAAAAGGACACGAAACTAAAGTTTAAGTCAATGTCCAAACCTTTATCCACAGCGTAGTAGAGTGTCATCAGTAACGCCATTCCAATAACGGACGAAACAATACCTTGCACCACGGATTGCCACAAAAACGGCTTGCGAATAAATTTGGCTGTCGCACCGACCAATTGCATCGTTTTTATGGTAAAACGCTTGGAATACAGAGCCAAACGAATGGTATTGTTAATCATCGCAAAGGCAATAATTAGCAAGAAAAATCCGACCAAAACAATGAGATACGTAAATTGTTTAAACTGTAAATTTACTTTGTCAACGCTTGCTTTGTCGTAGTTTACGCTTTCGGCTTCATCGGGATATTTCTCCAAAATTTTCGCCTTGATGTCTTCCATGCTTTTTTTGTTGGCGTATTCTTTTTTCGGGTTGAATGAAATATTGGGTGGAAATAAATTTTCTCCCTCAAAAATTGCCTCAATTTCTTTAGCATCGTCCGTGGTCTTGCTAAATTCTTCCAAGGCACGAGCAGGCGAAATATAGGTTACTTCTTTAAATTCCGACCACGTTTTCAGCTCTTCTGCAATCTGTTTGATGTCGGTTTCATTTAAGTCAATTTTAAAAAAAACGTTGGCTTGTAATTCTTCTTTCGCTTGATTTTGAACGTTTTCCAAACTAAACATACCGCCCAAAACGATGCCAATAAGGAACAAAACAAGCGAAATACCGATAACAGTCGATATATAACTTGTTTGTAATCCTCTGCGATTATATTTTTCAATTTCTGAACTCATCGCTACGAAATTAAAAATATTTCAAGAAACAAGGTTATTATTGCGAAAATAATTTTGTTTTTTACCAAACCACTAATCGCCCCACACCTACCACTTGTCTTTGATTTTTTCCGTTGATACAAAATACAACACGGGTGTTAAATTTGTGTTGTATATTTGTGTTGTATTTTAAAAATTTATAAAATGGAAATTAAAAATGTTCGTAAAGTTTCATTCTGGCGAATTTTCTTCGCAACATTAGCTGCTTTACTCGTTGCATCGATTATTTCGATAATTATGTTTTTCTCAGCTTTGGGCGGTGTTATGGGAGCATTCATGAGTGATAAAGACCTTTCATCGGAAGTGAAAGATAATACGTTTTTATACTTAAAATTAGATAAACCCGTAGGCGACGTCGGTTTTAGCCGTATCAACGCATCGAATTTTTCGATTGATGAACAGCAAGGTTTGGGTGAAATTATCTATGGTTTGGAAAAAGCCAAAAAAGACCCAAAAATCAAAGGAATTTTTATCGAAACAGGAGCGATAAACAGCGGTTACGGAAACTTGTTTGAGTTACGTGAGGCGATTAAAGATTTTGAAAAATCAGGCAAAAAAGTCGTTTTCTATGCTAAAGGCGAGGCGATTTCTTTGAAAGCTCTTTATCTATCAACCGTGACGAAAGACAATTATGTTTTTCCCGAAAGCAATGTCGAATTTTTAGGTTTGAGTTCGGAGTTGATGTTTTTCAAAAATACCTTGGACAAATTAGGTGTTGAAGTGCAAGTTATCCGAGGGGAAAACAATGATTTTAAAAGTGCTGTTGAACCGTATTTTAGAACGGACATGAGCGACTCAAGCCGTTTGCAAGTTGAGCGTTTTATGAATGGAATTTGGAATAAATTGTTGACAGACATTTCCGCAGACAAAGGAATTTCAGTTGAAAAGTTAAACAATTTTGCATCGAACGCAACGATTTTAAACGGTCGTGATGCGGCAAAAAATGGGTTGTTCTCGGAAACAAAATACCGTGACGAAATATTGGATTTATTGAAAAAATACGCTGGTTCTGAAAAAGATGCCCCGTTGTACAGTTTAATAAATATGCTCGCAACGAATACAATAAGAAAGTTAAAGCCGAAAAAGGTAAAAATGCTATTGCATTGATTTTTGCCGAAGGCGATATCACGGTTGACGGCAAAGGCATTGCATCGGAAAGTTTGTGCAAAAACATTCGTGATGCTCGCTTGGACGACAATATCAAAACAATCGTGTTGCGTGTTAATTCGCCAGGTGGTTCGGCGTTGGCATCGGAGGAAATTTGGCGTGAGGTCAAACTTGCTGCTGACAAGAAAAAAGTATATGTTTCCATGGGGAATTTGGCTGCATCGGGCGGTTATTACATTTCTTCAGCAGGAAC
>DAOMPZ010000018.1:0-25643 GCA_035445045.1 Crocinitomicaceae bacterium
CAGCTGTGCTTTTAACTTGATTATCTCGTCAATTTTCTTTTGCGGTTCGGCCTTCGTCGGGTCGATTGTTTTCGCCAAATTAAATGCCGTGATTGCCTCATCAAACTGTTGATTAGCAAATGCGTCCATACCTTTTTGGAATGCCGCTGTATATTTTTCTTCCGTTTCTTTTTGCGATTGCTGTGCTTGTTGTTGTTTCAACAAATCTGTTGCTTTGGCAATTTTTGTATCAACGTCTTTGTTTTGTGGGTCAATTGTTTTAACTTCCGTGTATTTCGCAATTGCCTCGGCGTATTTTTCTTCACTTACCAATTTATCGCCTTCAGCAAAAAGACTAGCAATTTGCTCTGCTTTTTGTTTCGCTTCTGCCTCTTTTTGTTTTGCATCGGCATCTTTTTGTGCGTTGTCGGCTAAAATCTGGTTGATTTCCTTGATTTTTAAATCGGGTTCGGTTTGTGTTGGGTCAATCGCTTTGGCATCATTGTAAGCTGTGATTGCCTCTTGGTATTTTTGTGCTTTTTGTAAATCTTCGGCTTTTTTGAATGCAGTTGCATATTTTTCTTGTAATTCTTTTGCCGCTTTCGCTTTGTCAGCGTTGGTTTTCAATTCATTAACTTCCTTGATTTTTTCATCAACAGGCGTAACATCATCGGTAAATTTCTTTGCCTCTTCATACGCTGAAATTGCCTCGTCAAATTTCAATTCGCCTTTGAGTTTATCGCCTTTCGCTATCGCTTGGTCGTACGATGCTTTGCGTTGCGCCAGTTCCGCCTCTTTATCTTTTTGAGCTTTTTCATCGCCCAAGGCTTTTTCGGCTAATTCGATTTGAGATTTCGCCTTTTCATTGTCTTTGTCTTTTTCTAAAACTTTCTTATAGACAGCGATTGCCTCGGTATATTTTTTTGTTCCAAATAAGTCATCGCCTTGTTTTAGCAAGTTTGCAATTTCCGTTTGTAATTGTTGATCTTTGGCTTGTTTTGCCAAAATTTCGTCAATTTTCTTAATTTCAGTATCAGGAACAGTAGATGTTTTGTCGATTAATTTTGCTTGTTCGTATTTTGTTTTTGCACCTTGCAAATCACCGTTATCAAACAAGGCTTTTGCTTGCGTAATCAACTCGTTAAATTGTTCTTCCAACTGCTGTTTCGACTTAGCATCGGCAATTTTCTTGTCAATTTCGGCAATTTTATCTTTCGGCAATTTCTGTGTATCGTCCAAGGTTGATGCCTCGACAAACTTCGCTCGTGCATTTTCCAAGTCATTTTTTGCCAACAAATCCATACCTGCTTTCATCGCTGCATCGTACATTTCTTTGGTTTTTTGTGCATTGGCAAGTTTTTCAATTTCCAACGTTGCCGCATCAATTTTCTTCTGAACTTCGACATCAGCTTTAATATCCAAAGCCGATTTATATTTCGCTATTGCATCTTCGTATTTCTTCGCAGTCATGGATACATCGCCTGCTTTAACTAAATCTGCAAATTGTTTTTCCTTTTCAGCATTTTGTTTTTCGTCGGCTAATTTTTGGTCAATAACCGCAATTTGGCTTGTTGCCTCGGCATTTTGCGCATCTAATTTAAGAACTTCTTGATATTTAGCTTTTGCTTCTACCCATTTGGACGTTGTGAAAAGTGCGCTTCCGTCCGCCAATAATTTCTTGATTTGTTCTGCTTTTTCCTTTTCTTTTTGAATTTCCGCAAGTTTAGCATCAACCGCTTTAATACGTTCCTGCACATACGTTGACGCACTTTCGATTTTTATCGCCTCTTGATATTTGGCTTTTGCCTCCGTCCAATTTTCTTGCGAGAAAAACACATCTGCCTCAGCTACTAATTTTTCGTAATTTGCTTTTTTCTCTTTCGCCTCTTTTTCAGCATTCAACAACTTCTCAACTTGTGCTTTTTTAGCCATTGCCGTTGCATCGTTGGGTTTGGCTTGAAGTGCCTCTTCGTAGTTTTTTAATGCTGTTTCGTACGATTTCTGACCAAACATTTGGTCGCCCAACGCCATTGCTTTTTTGTATTTTTCTTCTTTTCCTTTTGATTCTTCCTCTTCTTTCTTTAATTTTTCAAGACGGTCGATTTCGTCCAAACAAAATTGGTCTCCTTTTTTGATTTTCAACGCCTCATCAAGTTTACTGATTGCCTCGGCGTATTTTTTAGCTGTTTTTAAATCAGCTGCCTCTTTGACAAGACGGCTGTAATCTTCATTCAGAGCCGTTCCATTTACCACATCAACTTGGTTTGCCATGAGCAGTTTTTCCATATCGCTCATGCGCTTTGTAGCCTCTTTGTCGTTTGGCTTGAACATCAACGCTTGCTCAAATTTCAACATCGCTTTTTGATAATCTTTCTGTGCAAACGCCTCCTCTCCCTCTTTCATTTTCGCTTGGTATTGCACTTCGTTATTCTTCGCTTGTTGTTCGCCTTGCGCCAAAATTTGGTCTATCTTTGTTGCCATTTGGCTTGCCATACCTTTGTCGTATGCTAAATTGGCGGACTTTCCGTCAAACTTGTATAGCGTAAACGGATTATTCTTAACGTACGAGAAATCAACACCTTGTATTTCGTCAAACAGCGTTACTTCGCAAAACACCACAGGCATTTCCGAACCTTGGATAACTTCCATGTCGATACCTTTTGTGTCCACATTAAAAAATCGGGTAACTTTCCCTGCTTTGGTAAAAACCACTTTGTACGTTGGTCCTGCAGGAACATAAAGCGTGACATCGCCTTTCGCTGTCGAAACGCCCGATGACACTTGCTTTGTACCGTCATAAATGGTCATCGTCACTCCTGCCTCTTTTTTCCCCGTTTTTTTGTCAGCAATTTTCACGTCTATGACAACTTTATCCTGCCCGAAAGCAAGAGCTGTAAAAAGAAAAAACAAAGAAAAAACTAAATATCTCATCGTTGACTAAAACAAATTGTCTGTAAAAAGTTACGCTTTTTTACTAAAACGAACAAATATCGGAAAAATATACGAAATAGGGATTCAATCTTTGTTCTTTTTTTAATTTTTTTCCTGTAATTCAACACAACACTTCGTTGTTTATGGAATTTAAGTGTGGAACATGAACTTTCCCCCTTTGGAGGGGGTGCAGGGAGAGGATTTAACTATATTATTAATTATCAAACACATACATCAATACTTTAATCAATCCTCCCTCCAAAGGGAGAGGCTAAATCCGTCTTCGAGCAAAAATTTAATTCCGTCACGTATCTTCACGCTGGACTCAAAACTCTTAACTTAATTTTCCGTTTCAAACTCCAACGAAAAAACACTCAATTGTTCGTTTAATTCGTCAAAAGAGAGGTAGAGCGATGCTGTGCTGTTCATGCGAATCGACAAAAAACCAATTCCCAAACTTGATGTATTACTAACGATTGAACGTTTCATAAGTTCGTAAAAACGCTCTTCGGTTTCTCGTTGTGTCAATTGGTTGATTTCGGTAATTGTGGAAGATATTGAGGGAATAAGCTTACTCTCAACAATGTTGGAAACAATAACTTTTGCCTTTTTATTTTCAACATAAACAATCACAATACCCACACTCAATTCGGCTTTTACACCGTGTTTGACAATGTTATTAATTGCCTCGGTAACTGATGAAAAAACTTTTTTCACAACTGTGTAGCTAAAACCCAATTTCAATAAATCACGTTCGATTGTTTCGGAAATTCGGTAAATTAAATCTTCCTTAAAACTACCAAAGTGACGTAAAATAAGCTGTTTCTTATCGCTTGTCAAACGCTCAATTTTGGCATTAAATTTCTGTTCAAATTGATTAATAACGTGTGTTTCCATGGGCTTACGTTTTAGTTTTTTAATTTGCGCTAAAGGTTTTACGTTACAATCCCAAATTCAACTACATCTTGCAGTGGTTTGCCTGCATAGAGAACAATGGATTGTTTTTGTGTCGTTTTAAAATAATTCGCATAATACGAACCTTGAAAAATAGAGCGTTCAAAGTGAACTTGAATTTTGTTAGGCGCATCTTCGACTAAGGTATATTGATTTGGTCTAAAAAGAATGCGTTTATCGTTCAATGTCAAGGAGTTAATTTCTCCAAAAAAGGCAGCTTCAAATTTCGTTTTAGGGTTGTAATAGAATTTTTCAGGTGTCGCTGTTCGTGTAATTTTTCCTTTGTTTAAAAAATGAATCGTATCGCACATCGCCATAGCTTCCAAGCCGTTATGCGTTACAATAACAATCGAAACACCTCGAATTTCACGTAATTTTAAAAGGTAATTGGTAATTTTTGGTTTTAAATGGACATCTAAATGCGCAAAAGGTTCATCTAAAAGTAAGACTTTCGGCTCTTTTGCTAACGAACGTGCCAACGCTAAACGCTGTTGTTCGCCACCCGAAATGACAATCGCTTTTAAATTCTCAATCGGTTTTAATTCCAAAAGTTCCAACAATTCTTCAACGATTTCTTCTCGGTCTTTTAACTTCAAATGTTGCGCTTGCACACGGATATTTTCCCGAACGGTATGTTGTAAATCCAATGCAAAATCTTGGTTTACCAACTGCAAGTCATCATAACCTGCAATTAATTTTAAACTTGGGCCAATGATTTTTTTGCCTTCAAACAAAATTTCGCCTTGCGTATAATCAACCAATCCGCCGATTAATTTGAGCAAAGTCGATTTTCCTGCGCCACTTATCCCGACAATGCCGTGAATTTCGCTTTGTTTAACCGTTAAATGAATGTCTTTTAAAATTTCTTTCCCTGCCGAAAATGAAAGCTGTTTAATCTCTATCATTTAACTTTAAATTTTTTGGAAATTCCTTCGATGCGACAAAAACACCTGCCATTTCGTTCCAAAATGGTTCGTAATCCTTGATGTAAACGTTAATAATAGGATTTTCCGTTGTTCCTGTTTGTTCAAAATCTAATAACATTGACTCCGAAACGCCCATGTAACCTTTTTGTCCGTCGGTTAAGGTAAAAGTAATTAAAAACATATTCGGAATATCTTCCGAGAAAAGTTCGTTATTTGCGTGTTGTCCTTGTAGCGTAAAAACACCATTTCGTTCAATTTCAACGCTTTTCAGATTTTTAGAAATTTCAAATTCATCTTCCCAATCGAATTTTACATTGTTTTCCGACTCTTCGCCGTTGTGGTGTGCATTAGCGTGTTCGAACGAAAAATCGCTGTTTACTTGAAAAAAATGGATACGTACTTTCATATTGAATGTTTAGGCAAAAGTAAAAATAAATCGTTCATAAACCAAAAAAGCCGACTTCTAAAGTCAGCTTTAATATTTTTTAGGCAAACGCTAATTAACGTTTGTGAGATGCCTCGCTTGAAACCGTTAATCTCTTTCTACCTTTTGCACGTCTTGCAGCTAATACTCTACGTCCGTTTTTAGTTGCCATACGGCTACGGAAACCATGTTTGTTAACTCTTTTTCTTACGGACGGTTGGTACGTTCTTTTACTCATGACTAAATATTATTTTAAAGTATTCTTTTCTAAATCGGACTGCAAAAATAGTCATTATTTGGATATTGCCAAATATTCTGCATGAAAAATCGAAAAATAATCAAAAACTTTTCGGAGTATGATGTATTTTCGCTTGATACAAATTACTTTTACCGAAAAAAAATAAAATGTTCGCACCAAAGAAAAACAAACGTGAAAAAATAAAACTTACCAAAGACCAAGTTAGTCAATCCAAAAAACTATTTACCTACCTCAAACGTTACAAATTGCAATTTTTCGTTGGTGGTATCTTACTGATAATCACCACTTCTATTGGATTAATTTTTCCGTTAATGTTGGGACAATTATTAGGCGGTGGCGAAAACAAAGCGTCGAATATGCAAGATGCTATTCATCTGATTAACACCGATAACATTACAACAGCAGCCGTTGCTTTGTTCATTTTGTTTGGTGTTCAAGCGATTTTTTCATTTTTGAAAATTATCGTTTTCAATAGCTTTACCGAGCGTGTGATGCGAGATGTGCGCAAAGATGCTTTTTACCGATTAATCAACAAGCCTGTAACGTTTTTTCATACGCACACCGTTGGTGATTTGACTTCCCGCATGACTTCGGACGTTTCACAATTAAATGAAACCCTACGTGTGACCTTGGGCGAATTTTTCCGTTCATTAGTAGTTGTTTTGGGTGGAACGTGTTTTTTGGCGGTTATCTCGTGGAAACTTTCACTAATCATGCTTTCGGTTGTTCCTGTTATGGCGATTTCGGCAGTTATTTTTGGGAAATTCATTAAGCGTTTGTCAAAAGAAGCACAGGACGAAACAGCAAAATCGAATACGGTTGTTGAAGAAGCATTGATGGGAATTACAAACGTTAAAGCGTTTACAAATGAAGTGTTTTTAGTGAAAAAATACGGCGAAAACATTAAAAATATTTTGGCTTTAAACATTAAAAGTGGAATGTGGCGTGGCGCATTTGTGTCGTTTATTGTATTGTCGATTTTTGGCTCGATTGTGTTCGTTATTTGGCAAGGATTGTTGATGACACAAGGCGCAAATCCCGAAATAACAAGTGGCGATTTTTATTCGTTTATCTTATTGACGATTATGATTGCAGGCTCAATTGGTTCACTTCCAGACATGTATGCAAACATTCAAAAAACAGTTGGCGCAACCGCACATTTAATGTCACTTATTGACGAACCGATTGAAAAAGAAATTTTTAAAGGCGAAAAAACACCCGAAATTAACGGAAAGATTCGTTTTGAAAACGTACAGTTTCATTATCAAAACCGTCCCGATGTAAGCGTTCTCAAGGATATTTCGTTTGACATTCAGCATAACCAAACTGTTGCTTTGGTGGGTGCATCGGGCGCAGGAAAATCGACAATTGCATCGCTTATTCAACATTTTTACAGCGTGACGGGCGGTCAGTTATTGTTTGAAAACATCAACGTAAACGAACTTGACGTGACGTATTTGCGCAAACACATTGCTTACGTTCCACAGGAAGTTTTGCTTTTTGCTGGAACAATAGCCGAAAATATTCGTTTTGGAAAAACCGATGCCACAGACGAAGAACTTATCGAGGCAGCGAAAAAAGCCAATGCGTGGGATTTTATTCAATCGTTTCCTGAAGGCTTAGAAACCAAAGTTGGCGACCGAGGAATACAACTTTCGGGAGGACAAAAACAACGTGTAGCGATTGCACGTGCAATTTTGAAAAATCCAACCATTCTTATTTTGGACGAGGCAACTTCTGCCCTTGATTCTGAATCGGAAAAACTCGTTCAAGATGCGCTAAACAACCTGATGCAAGG
This sequence comes from Crocinitomicaceae bacterium, assembly GCA_035445045.1. Classification (GTDB taxonomy): domain Bacteria; phylum Bacteroidota; class Bacteroidia; order Flavobacteriales_D; family Crocinitomicaceae; genus 40-80. The sequence continues at coordinate 7,272 of DAOMPZ010000018.1, forward strand.
TAGAACGTCCGTTGTGATTGCTCACCGATTAAGTACGATTAAAAATGCGGATAAAATTATTGTTTTAGAAAACGGAACTATTAAAGAAACAGGCACACACAGCGAATTAATGGCGATTGACTCAGGAATTTATCGTAATTTAATTCAGTTGCAAGAACTAAGATAAGTTAAGAGTGCAGAGTTAAGAGTTAAGAGTGCAGAGTTAAGATGGGATTTTTACTGCGCTACAAAAACAGGAATTGATACCAAATGTCTAACTTTATTGACTGTTTCGCCAAAGATAAAATCTTTAAACCCTTTGTGTCCGTGACTTCCCACGATAAGTAAATCCGCTTGTTCGGTTTTACAAATGTCAGCAATTGCTCGATGTCGGTTTTTGAATCCTAAAACAGGTTTGACTGAATAGCCTTTTTCTTCAAAAAGATGAACATATTGGGTCATAATTTCTTTGTCGATACGCATTTCGTAATCTTCCGAATCCTCGTCCATAAGTTGTGGCGAGGCACTTTCTGTGATGTGAATTAAAACAAAATGCGTTTGAGTATGAGCGAGTTGCAACGCATATTTAAAAACAACCTCATCGGTTTTGGAAAAATCCACCGCTAATGCAATTGTATTGAATGAAGACACACTTTTTTCGTCTAATTTTAGCGCAGGTTTGTGCAAAATAGCGTTGTGCTTGCTGTGTTTGATATACGGATAAACAATCGTCATGACTAAAATTACAACTAAAGCCAAACAAGCAAGAATGATTAGCAATTTCATCGTCCAACTGCTATTTTCTGAAAACAACATTTTAACTTCATCAAACACCAATTTAAAATTCAAAGCAACAATAAACGCCACGACTACCCACGACAAAATAATGGTTTTTTTGCGCAAAACAAAGTTCCCCATTTTGTTTTTATCACTGACAAAATGAATTAATGGAATAATAGCAAAAGCGAGTTGCATACTCAAAATCACTTGGCTGAAAATCAACAATGCGCCCACACCTTTATCTTTGGTCAATAAAATAACCACAAACGCAGGAACAATAGCCACAAGGCGTGTTATCATACGACGCAACATTGGGCTAATCCGAAGTTTTAAATAACCTTCCATGACGATTTGCCCAGCGAGTGTTCCTGTGATGGTCGAGCTTTGTCCTGCGGCAATTAAGGCAATGGCAAAAAGTTTGGGTGCCCATTCTGAACCGAGCAATGGCGCAAGTAATTGATGTGCATCTTCCAATTCGGCAACACCTTGATGTCCACTTTTATGAAAAACGGTAGCTGCTAAAATCAAAATCGCCGCATTGACCAAAAAGGCTAAATTCAGTGCAATTAAGGTGTCCCAAAAATTGTATTTAATGGCTTTTTTTATGGACGTTTCATCTTTTCCAATTTTTCGGGTTTGTACCAAAGCGGAATGTAAATACAAATTGTGTGGCATCACGGTTGCACCTATAATTCCGATAGCGATATACAATGCCGTATGGTTCGGTATTTTAGGAATAAATCCTGCGGAAATTTCGGCGTAATTCGGTTGGGCAAGTACTAATTCCAAGAAAAAACACATACCAATAATGAAAATCAAACCGATGATAAAAAGTTCCATTTTGCGCATTCCAAAACGTTGTAAGGTCATCAGTAGGAGCGTGTCGGCGAAGCTGATAGAAACACCCCACAGTAAATCAACACCGAACAAAAGTTGTAATCCAATTGCCATTCCTAAGATTTCGGCTAAATCACAGGCGGCAATTGCAATTTCTGCAAATAAATAAAGGATAAAATTCAGTCCTTTCGGGTAAGTTTCCCGATTGCATTGCGCTAAATCTTTTCCACGAACGATACCCAAACGAGCAGCGTGACCTTGTAAAAGAAGCGCAATAATGTTGCTCAAAACCAAAACCCATAGTAAATCATAACCAAATTGACTTCCGCCAGCCAAGTCGGTTGCCCAATTGCCTGGATCCATGTAGCCAACGCTAATAAGGTAAGCAGGGCCGAAAAACGAAATAATTTTCCGCCATTTCGATTTTTTTTGATTGGGATCAATCGAATGGTGAACATCACTTAACGACGTGTGGCTTTGTTTCATCGCAAAACAAATTTAATTTTTTCTGCAAATTTAAAAAGTTTTGCTTACCTAACAATTTTTAAAAGGTATTTTTAACTTTTATTCAAAAAAAACTCCCAACTCGAATAATTTCAAGTCGGGAGTTTCCTCTTTTATGAAAAAATAGTACGTGTTTATTTCACAATAATAAATTCTGTTCTTCTGTTTAATTGGTGTTGGTCTTCTGAACAACCCGAATTATCCGTTACGTCACAACCACAATTATTCAACAATTCAGACTCGCCATAACCTTTTCCAGAGATACGACTTGCGCCATTTTTAATGCGTTTTCTGATGTATTCTGCAGCTCTTTCAGCACGTCTATCCGAAAGCCATTGATTGTATTCTTCGCTTTCACGGCAATCTGTATGTGAACGCAACTCAATCACTAAGTTTGGATTTAAGTTCATGGATTCAACAATTTTGTTCAATTCCAATTTTGCATCTTTACGCAAGTATGAACTGTTCAAGTCATAATAAATCGTATTCAAAACAACCACTTTCCCAAGGTCTTTTCCGATAGTTGCTTTTTCAATAGCAATTGGTTCGATGTCAATATAACGCTCATAATCTGTTGTGAATGAAAAAGGTTTTGAAACTTTGATATACTCTTCTTTATCAGTCAAAACCGTAAAGTTGTAGTTTTTATTTAGTTTTAAATTATTGAAATCTTCTGTTGTAAATGAACCGTCTTCTTTTGTCAACAACGATGCTACGGTTTTTCCTTTTTCATCTTGAATTTCAATTTTTACGTTCTTCATTTTTTTGCCTGTTTCCTTGTCGAAAACGCTACCACGGAAGGCGTAAACTTGACTTGCAACGATTTTATCTCCGTCCACTTCAATGCGAAGTTCTTTTTCAATTACCTCATATTTATTCTCACATTCGGTTTTAAAGCGTTGTACAGCAACATCTTCTTGGGTTAATGTGTTGAAATATTGAATTTCATAATCTTTACATTTCTCCAAGTTGTACATAAATTTTCCGTCACGAAGTCGTGGAAGAAGTGTTGCAACTTCTTGTTGGTCACAGTTAATACATTTCAAACGAATCGAAATATTTTCAGGAATAGTTGAACCGTCTGCCATGTAAATACGACCTTGTAAAATAGATGTCGTAGTGTTGTTTTCGCTATAAGCTACTCTGTAAATATCCATATTTCCGCTACCACCTTTTCTAAATGACGAAACAAAAGCGTTTATCCCGTCTGCGGTCATCGTGTAATATAGATCGTCGTACGTTGAGTTGATAGGTGTCCCTAAATTTTCGGGTGTTGAAAACTTACCGTCTTTCCATTCTGAACGGAAAATATCATAACCACCGATAGATTTTTCACCGTTTGATGCAAAATAAAGGTATTTATTGTCAAACGTAATGAACGGAGAATCTTCATCATATTGGCTATTGATTTCTGAACCTACGTTGACAGGTGTTCCCCACGTTCCGTCATTTCCTTTTTTAACCATATAAATATCCAAACCTCCATATCCACCAGATTCATTTTCAGATGAAAAGAAAGCTGTTTTTCCGTCTGCGGAAACATTAAAATGTGGTTGCCAATTTTCAGTATTGATACTTTTATTATCTATCAAGGTAACACCATTGAACATTCCACCTGTGTAATCAGTATAATAAATATCGCCATTTCCTGTATTGCTATTGTAAGTGTAAATTCTACGCTCATCAATACTAATTGAAACGCTCGCTTCGTTTTCTGTCGGTAAACAAAAATCCATACGTTTTGGCTCTGACCACGTTTCATTGTCGAAGGTACTTACGTAAATATCTTCATAGTAATCGCCTGTAGCTGGGTCAAGTTGATTTTGGTTTTTTCCTTCGCCCCAAGGTTTCCCTGATGTAAAAAACAAGGCACTTCCGTCAAAGGAAACTACTGATGAATGTTCAGATACATTTGTATTTACAATCGTAAAAGGCTCTAATGATTTAATTTCCTGATTACTTGAGATAGTCAATGCATTATTAGCTTGTTTCAATCGTAGTTGTGCTTCTTTGTAAAGTGGATTTTTTTCGCCTGCTTGCTCCATGAACTTTTTGTATGCATCAATCGCTGTATTTACGTCTTCAAAACGGTGACACGCTAAACCGTAATAAAAAATAGCGTCAACAGGTGCTTTTTTCTCTTTGAAATTAAACATATCTACTTTGTCTGCACAATTTTCACTTCCTTTTTTCAGGTAAGCAATCGGTAATTCCAAAGAAGGAGAGGCTTGCAAAAGTGCAATACCATAGCGAAAATGAAAATTAGCATTTTCGGGTTCTAATTCAATCAATCTCTTCCCAGAAGGTAATGATTTGTCATACATTTCGTTGAAGAGAAAATCAGTGTTTACCTTTACTAATTTACTGATTGATGTTTCAGTTTCAACATTAATGTTGTCAGAATTTTTAACTTCTGTTTGCGCATAAGTAAGCGAGCAAACACCTAAAGACATGATTAATAACGCTTTGCGAATAAAATTCATCATTTTATAGTTTTAATAACGCCTTTAGTTACGTAGCTGGTTTAAGAAAGGTTACAATTATTTCTCACAGTGTTGTTTTTTTTGGTTGACTTTAGCATAACAACACTAAACCTCACACAATCAATTCCCCATTTTCGTCCGTTGTCAAAATGTCGGTCATGTACCTGAAAAAAGGTTGTAGTATTTTGTAGTTATCAACGATTTGTTGTTTGAACGTGGTTGAAAATACGTCTTTTGAATCAAATTCTTTTTTAAGGATAAATTGCTTGTATCGAATTAAATTGATGCGTGCGTGTTCTTTGTCAAAACCTTTGGGCGCAGTTTTTACGGCTTCGCCAAACAGTCCGCCAAATTCTTTTTTGAGTTTGGGTTCATTTAAAATAATTTCCAAATCATCTTCGATTGCAATTCCTTGTCGAATACGCTGTAAATCTTCTTTGTTTGGATTCCAAAATCCACCACCGACAAATGTATGTTCGGGTTCTAAATGCACGTAAAAGCTTCCTCGATTGTGCGGTTGCAAACGCATAAAAATTGCTCCAAAATGATTTTTGTAAGGCGATTTGTCCGCTGAAAAACGAACGTCCCGATAAATGCGGTACATCTTGAACTTGCTAAATTCATCTATCTGCGCTAATTCATTCGCAACAGACTCAAAAAAAGCGTACACCTCATCTTTTACCTTTTCATAAACAGCTTTGTTTTTCGTAAACCATTCACGGTTATTGTTTTGCTCTAAAGCAGTTAAAAATTCAAAAATTGATGTGTTCATGAGATTTGGATTTTTAGGAGTTGCTCAACTAATTCGGCGAATATCTGCGCCAATATTATTCAAACGAATATCAATATTTTCATACCCTCGGTCAATTTGCTCGATGTTGTGAATCGTGCTTTTCCCTGTTGCAGAAAGTGCTGCAATCAAAAGCGAAACACCTGCACGAATATCGGGCGAAGTCATCGAAATACCTCGTAATTGATGTTCTTTGTTCATACCAATTACAGTTGCTCGGTGTGGGTCACACAAAATAATTTGCGCACCCATATCAATTAATTTGTCCACGAAAAACAAACGTGATTCAAACATTTTTTGATGAATTAAAACACTTCCTTTCGCTTGCGTCGCAACAACTAAAATAATCGACAATAAATCGGGCGTAAATCCTGGCCACGGAGCATCGTAAATTGTTAAAATTGAACCGTCTATAAAGGTGTCAATCTCGTAATTATCTTGTGCAGGAATGTAAATATCATCGTTTCGACGTTCCATTTTAATTCCTAATTTTTGGAACACATCGGGAATTAAACCCAAATTATCGTAACTCACATTTTTAATCGTAATTTCCGAGCCTGTCATCGCTGCCAAACCGATAAACGAACCGATTTCTATCATATCGGGCAAAATGCGGTGGAAACAGCCATTCAAGGTTTCAACGCCTTCAACCTCAAGCAAATTACTGCCAACTCCAGTGATTTTTGCACCCATGGAATTTAACATCTTGCAAAGTTGTTGCAAATACGGTTCGCACGCCGCATTGTAAATGGTAGTTTTGCCTTTTGCCAACACCGCCGCCATAATAATATTTGCCGTTCCTGTCACCGATGCCTCGTCCAACAAGATATATGCGCCTTTCAAGGCTTTGGATTCAATCGAATAAAAATGTTCGCCTGCATCGTAATTAAACGTTGCGCCCAACTTTTTCAAACCTTCAAAGTGTGTGTCTAAACGTCTTCTACCGATTTTGTCGCCACCTGGTTTAGGAATATAACCTCTTCCAAAACGTGCCAAAAGCGGCCCAACAATCATAATCGAACCACGCAACGCACTCGCTCGTTTTTTAAAATCTTCGGACTCCAAATACGCCAAGTCGATGTCTTTCGCTTGAAAAATATATGTTCCTTTCTCAACTTTCTCAACTTTTACGCCAATGACTTGCAACAAATTAATTAACTTGTTAACATCAACAATGTCGGGAATGTTGGAAATTGTTACTTTTTCGGGAGTCAACAAAACAGCACACAAAATTTGTAACGCCTCGTTTTTTGCACCTTGTGGGTGCAACTCTCCTTTTAATTTTTTTCCGCCATGAATTTCAAAAGATGCCATAATTTATCGTTTTTTCTTAAATTTATTATTCTTTTGGTTTTGCTTTTTGAATTTATTTTTTCCGTTGTGATTGTTGTTTGGATTGATGCCGATACTTTTCAGCAAATCACGTGTGTCTTGCAACGAATCGTTCGGGTCAGTCAAGGTTAATGCACCTTTTGACAATTCTTCTAATTGGTCTGCAATTACGTGATTTTCAACGGTATTGTTGTTGTAAACTAAAAATTGCTTTTTCATAAAATTCGCAATTACGTCTTTGTAAAACTGACGGTCAAGCTCGTTGTCCATGTTAGCAATTTTATGAATAATTTTTTCGGTGTATTTTCCGTAATGTCCGTAGGTAATTTTTCCTTTCGGATATTCCATGAGTTCGGGTTTACTCGACAAGGTTTCCTGTGACGGAATTTCGTAAGGCGAGTCCACATCTAACTTAAAATCAGACATCACAAACAAATGTGTCCACAATTTAGACTTAAAATCATCGACATCACGCAAATGCGGATTTAATTGCCCCATGACTTCGATTATTGCTCTCGCAGCCGAATTTCGCTCGTCTTTCGTTGGTAATTCCATAGCATAAGCAATCATATTTTGCACATTTCTACCGTATTCGGGCAGTGCTAATTGTGGGCGTTGTGTGTTGTATTCCATTAATTTTTCTTAAAAATAACCTGATAAATTCCGTTGTGGTATTTCGGAAAATGCGTTCCGGCCTCAAATTTAATATTATAAATCAAATTAGTTGCTTTAATTCGTGCTGGAGTTGAATTTATTTCCGAGCGATTTTCAATCACTTTCACACTTGTCACGTTGCCGTATTCGTTCACAGCAATCGAAAACGTAATTTTTCCCTCGTAATTGGACGGCGCAACAGTCAACGGAAATTCCGACGTTATTTTTCGCCCCGAAATAAATAAATCGCCCTCAATCAGTTGCGAAAACGCTTGAAATTTTGCACCCAAAATAAAGATGCTTAATAAAATTACTTTTTTCATGGTGTAAATAAACGAAAAAAATCAATGCAATTGTCCGTTTTTGAACTTCGGTTGTTTGCTTTTTTTATAAAAACGCCAATTTATAAGTATTACAAAAGGTAAGGTAATCACAAACGTTGTCGTTAAAAAGCTAAATAAAATGATGAATATTCCCGAAAAATTCAGATAATCCCAAAAAGGTATTGAAAAAAGTAAAAAATCCATAATTCGAGAACAAACAAAAGCTATTTGCGTAGTATTCATGCCTTCGTCATAGCCTATAGCAGGAACGGCAAGCACAAAATAACACAGTATTACACAAATAAATGTGAGAACAAAATAATGTCTAAAATTTTTTAATAGCGTATGATTTTCACTCATCTTTCAAAGGATATCGTTTAACGGTACATTCGGATTTGTTTGCTTCTGTCACATAACGATATTTTGACCAATTTGTTTGAGCATCTAAACGAATGTTTTGCTTTATTTTACAAACCGTTTTTTCGCAGATTATCTGATCGGCATTTTTACTTTCAAGGTCAGTAAAACAATAATCATCTGTAAATAGAGTATGTGTTAAAAACCATTGTTGCTTTTCTGTGTCAAAATAGTAATATTCATCTTTTTGAAGACCTCCTGCACCGTTGAAATGAGTATATGCAACGATGTATCTTAATCCATTTATTGTTTTACCTTTTACGGTGTCCATTGCGAAAATTCCTTGGTCTAAATAAATAGTTGTTGCTAAACTTAAACGATAACCGCTACTGTCACGATGAAAAATAAACAAGCTATCGCCGCCCAAAAAGCGAGGGTAAAATATTTTGTCTTTTTTGCCGTCTAAATCGTAATCAATGTCAACCGCTACAAAATATTCTTTATTGGAGCGTAGCCAAGTAAACAAACTTTGATTTTTGGTGCGTTTTGTTGGTGCATCTAAAAATTGCTCGTCTTTTTCGGTCGTGTCTAACTTGGTAATCGTGTCTAAAGCAGACGTTTCATGTTTTGGCTCAACTTTTAAGCGTTCTTTTTTCGGTTCGTCCTTTTCGGGTTGAACCGTACACGCTCCCAAAAGAATGAGCAACAAAAAAACAGTATTTTTTAGCATTGATTTGTTTGATTATGATTGAACAAAGTTAGTCTAAAATTTCTCAAATTATAACTTTTTTTGGTTCTTTTTTTCAAGCGATGTGAACAAATAAAAATATTCCCTTATATTTGTTATTCAAAATTAAAAACTTGACATACACCAAACAAATATCTGTTGTAATTCCGCTGTTTAACGAGGAGGAATCGTTGCCCGAATTGCACACATGGATTGCCCGTGTGATGAGCGAACATGATTTTTCGTACGAAGTTATTTTTGTCGATGACGGAAGTAAGGACAAATCGTGGGCTGTGGTTGAACAACTACAAGCGCAAGACACGAACGTTCGGGGCATAAAATTTCAACGAAATTACGGCAAATCGGCTGCCTTGCAAAAAGGTTTTGAAATCGCTTTGGGCGAAGTACCATGGACGCTGATTTGCAAGATTCGCCCGATGAAATTCCGGAATTATACAAGATGATTATCAGCGATGATTTTGACGTTGTATCGGGTTGGAAGCAAAAACGTTATGACCCAATCACAAAGACCATTCCGACCAAATTATACAATTGGGCAGCACGCAAAATGACAGGTATTTACCTACACGATTTTAATTGCGGTTTGAAAGCCTACAAAAATGCAGTTGTCAAAAGCATTGAAGTTTACGGCGATATGCACCGCTACATTCCGCCATTGGCGAAATTTGCAGGTTTTAACAAAATCGGTGAAAAAGTCGTAGTACACCAAGCACGCAAATACGGCACGACAAAATTCGGTTTAAATCGCTTTATCAATGGCCCTTTAGACTTGATGACCGTTGTTTTTATGGGTAAATTCGGTAAAAAACCGATGCACTTTTTTGGCGTTTTGGGAATGTTGATGTTTATGCTCGGTTTCGGCATTATCTTTTACATGATAATTGACAAATTATTTTTCGACACCACAGCTCGTTTGATAGCCAATCGCACGGAATTTTACATCTGTTTGGTTGCCATGCTCATGGGCGTTCAGTTTTTTATGACAGGTTTTATTGCCGAACTTATTGGGCGTAATTCTTCGACACGCAACATTTATTTAATCGAAAAAGAATTATGATAAATCTTGCTGAAATTGACAAATCGTGGACACTTTTTTTAGACCGTGACGGCGTTATCAACAAGCGCATTTTAGGCGGTTATGTAACCAAAAAAGAGGATTTCGTTTTTTTAGCAAATGTCAAAGGAGCGATTAACGGTATTTGTCGATTGTTTGCACGTGTAATTGTCGTTACCAACCAACAAGGCGTTGCTAAAGGACTTTACAGCAAGGAAGATTTGCACGAAATACACGAATATATGCGTGACCAAATCGGTGCTTACGGTGGTTTTGTCGATGAAGTATATAGTGCCTGCGAATTAGCGAGTGACGAAAACAATACACGCAAGCCAAAACCGTTTATGGCATTACAGGCACAAAAAGATTTTCCCGAAATCGACTTTGCCAAATCCATTATGATTGGCGACACCAACTCGGATATACGTTTTGGCAAGAATTTGGGAATGAAAACAATTTTAATCCTATCGGACGAAGTAGTAACGGAACTTCCCGATATGGAAATTGACAGTTTATGGGAATTTGCACGATTAATGACAGAAAGATGAAATTAGTTTTTGGAATAGTCAGTTTGACTTTATTTTTTTCGGTTGGTTTTTCACAAAATCAAACGGACAGCAAAGGTAGAAAACAAGGCGATTGGATAAAATATTATCCCAACGGAAAAACGCCTGAATACAAAGGGAAATTCATTGACGACAAACCAACAGGTTTGTTTTATTACTACGCTCCCGACGGTGGTGTGACCATGATTGCCGACCATAACGTTCAAACAGGACGCTCGGCGGTTTATTTTTATCACGATGACAAAGCTGTGAAATGTTTTGGCATCTACAAAAATCAGAAAAAAGACAGCATTTGGACGTATTACAGCAACACAGGCATTATCAGCAAACGTGAAACGTATAAAAATGGAGTGTTAAACGGAACGGTTTACAGTTATTTTGTAAACAACATGACGAAAGCATCACCTCAAAAAGTTGTCGAGGCAACACCTTATATAAATGGTAAAAAAGAAGGTGTTGAAAAAGAATATTTCATTGACGGCAAAGTAAAAAAAGAGGCAACGTACAAAAACGACAAACTAAACGGTTGGTATAAACAATATCTTCCAAGTGGTAGCTTAGATTTTGAAGTTTATTATTTCAATAACGCAAAACACGGCTTTGCAACTGTTTATGTGGGTGGAAAAAAAGAATACACGTATTATGTTTATGGCGTAAAGAAAACGCCTGAAGAATACAAAGCGTGGAAAGAAAATTGTCAAGCTCAAAATATTAAAACGAATTTACCTGTATCTAAATGAAATCTACTCTGAAATACTTCATCTACGTACTACTTTTAATAGGAACACTTATTTCGTGTAAAAAACCAAACAACTATAAAGAAATCGACAAAGGATATTCTTATTTTGGCATGGAACAAGGTCGCTTTGTGGAATATCACGTGCGATACATGAACCACGACTCACTATTGAACCAACACGATACACTCGAATTTTACTACAAAACCGTTATCGGTGATGAGTACATCGACAACGAAGGGCGAAAAGGCTACGAATTTTTGCGTTACAAAAAAGATTCGCTCAACGGCAATTACACTTTTTTAAGTAAATGGGCGATTTTTCTTGAGGACAACAAAGCACAATTAGTGGAAGAAAACCAACGCAAAGTGAAACTCGTTTTCCCTGTGCAAAAAAATCAACTTTGGGACGCAAATATGTACAACAGTTTGGGTCAACAAGAGACACATTACGAAACCATTCATGCGCCTCTATCCTACTCCAACCTACAATTTGACTCTACCACAACGGTCGAATACAAACGTCTAAAAACACTCATTGACGACCAACTCGACCAAGAAATCTACGCCAAAGGTGTCGGTATGATTTACAAAGTTTCTCGTGAATTACAATTTCAATTTGGATTTTCTACTCCTTATAAAGGAACAGAATGGTATTATACGGTTGTGAATTTTGGTGTGGAGTAAGTTGGTTAGTTCAGAATTAAGAGTTCAGAGTGAAGATACATAACGGAATTATTACACGTAAAAGTTCCATCGGGACGACCGATATTGTTCGCAGGGAACGGCAAAGCCCTCAACGAAGTTATTTCAATCCCTGCCGAAAAAAATAAAAATAAAATTTCAAGTTTATTGAATATAATAAATGTATGTTCTATATTTGCAGGCTTGAATAAAATTAATTTAACAAAAACAGATGCGTAATAAAGGATTTTTTTGGTTTTTAACAGCACTTCTTGTAGCGGTAAGTATTTATCAATTATCATTCACTTTTGTGACATTCAATGTCGAAGGGAAAGCGGATAAAGAAGCTGATAGAAAGACAAAAGCATTAATGGAAACAGCTAAACAAAATGGAAACATAGCTGTATTACCCAATGGCGAAGAAGTAAACTTCAACGAACCAGAGGCGTTTGAAATTGCTAAATCAGCAATGGTAAACGAAATCTTATCTAAAAAAGCAACACAAAAAGTTTATCCGATTATCGGATCAAACTTCCAAGATGTGAAAAACAAATCTTTGGCTTTTGGATTGGACTTAGTGGGAGGTATGAGTGTGACGTTAGAAGTGTCGATTCCTGAATTGGTACACAGCTACGCACGCAATCCACGTGATTTGAAGTTTAAAAAACCATACGAAGCGGCATTAGGTGAGCATCAAACAAAAGGAACAGACTTTTTGACGGCTTTTATTGCTAATTTCAAAAAAATAAACGGAAACGATGCCTTAATCGTTAAAGAATTGAACATCGAAGACTTAGATGGATTAGACAGAACGTCATCTAACGAAGAAGTTGCGGTTGCATTGAAAAATACGATTAAAAAATCCATGAGTGGTATTGAGCAAATCATGGAACGTCGTATTAACCAATTTGGTGTATCACAACCAAACATTCAAAAAGATGAGGCGACAAATCGTATTTATATTGAATTACCAGGTGTTCAAGATGAGGCAACAGTTGTCAACAAATTAAAATCAACGGCAAATCTTCAATTGTTTGAAATGTACACGTTTGAAGAAATTCAAGCGGCACTTCCAGAGGCAAGCCGTATTTCGATGACAGACGAATTAAAATTCAAAGAATTTGACGATTCTTTAGTAGTAGATTCTTCTGCAATTGTAACTAAAGCATCTTTAAAAGGTTTATCTGATTATATTTATGGTGGTGGTTTCAGCATCATCGGAAATGTAAATGCTACGGACAAAGCAATCGTAGAAAAAATGTTGCAACGCCAAGATATCAAACGCATTTTTCCATCAGACTTGGTATTTATGTGGTCTGACAAAGCTGAGGCAACAAAATTCACAAACAACAAATTAGCATACCAATTATATGCAGTACGTGTTCCTGAATCAGGAAAAGCAAAAGTTGGTGGAAATCACGTTAAAAAAGCTGAACAGCAACGTAATCCACAAACGAACGAAATTACGGTTAACGTAACAATGACAAATGAAGGTTCTGAAAAATGGGCTGAAATGACACGTGAAAATATCGGCAAACCTGTCGCTATTACAATGGACAATGTTGTTTATTCTGCACCACGTGTAAACTCAATCATCTCTGGTGGAAATACTGAAATTTCAGGTAACTTCTCTATCGAAGATGCTACAAGTTTGAGCGGTTTGTTAAATGGAGGTTCACTTCCTGCGCCTGCAGTTATCAAAAATCAGTCAAAAGTGGGACCGACAATTGGAGCGGAAAACTCACGTGACGGATTAGTTTCGTTTGGTGTTTCATTCTTGTTCATCTTTGCGTATATGTTCTTGATTTACGGTCGAGGTGGAATGTATGCAAACGTTGCTTTGGTTGTCAACGTAGTTATTTTAGTAGGAACATTAGCATCTTTCGGAGCGGTATTAACATTGGCAGGTATCGCAGGTATCGTATTAACATTAGGAACGGCGATTGATGCGAACATCTTGATATTTGAAAGGATACGTGAAGAAGAACGTCGAGGCTTGTCGCCAGAGGCAGCGTCACCGATAGGTTTCAAAAAAGCGATGCCAGCGATTATTGATGCCAACATGACGCACTTATTGACAGCTATCGTCTTAAAAACGTTCGGAACAGGCGAAATCAACTCGTTTGCAACAACTTTGATTATCGGGGTATTTACATCGGTTTTCTCTGCAATTGTTGTTACTAAATTGTTGACGTTCCGAGCAATTGACAAAGGTCTTAAACTTAATTTCCATACAAAAATTTCAGAACATTGGTTTCAAAACTTCCACTTTGATTGGGTGAAAAACAGAAAGATTTTCTACTCTATCTCTATCATCGTAACTATCATCGGAGCAGTTTCGTTATACCAAAGAGGTTTGAGTAAATCTGTTGAATTTACAGGTGGACGCACGATTTCCGTAAAACTTCAAAAAGAGGCAAACATCGAAACGCTAAGAGCAAACTTGGAAAGTGTATTGAAAGACGAGAAAGGAAACGTCGCATCAGTGGAAGTAAAAACAAAATCGAACAATTTTAACGTTGAGATTTTGACTAACTACAAATTGGCAGAAGACGGTGCATCAAGCGAAGTTGAAAGCAAAATCAAACAAGCGTTGGATTTAGGAAAAGCAACCATGGGCGATTATCACATCGAAGAAACTCGTACCATTTCCAACTCGATGTCACAAGAAATGTTGAACACGTCTAAAATTTCCATTACAATTGCGTTATTGTTAATTTTCGTGTACATCTTCGCTCGTTTCGGGCAATGGCAATATTCCTTGGCTTCAATCTTAGGTTTGGCGCACGACGTTATCTTTACCTTGTCGGTATTCTCGATTTTCCACGGAATTTTACCATTCAACATGGACGTAAACCAAGCGTTTGTCGCCGCAGTACTGACAGTCATCGGTTATTCCATGAATGATACCGTCATTGTATTTGACAGGATACGTGAAAACTTAAAAGGTGTATCGACAGATATTAACCATAAAGATATCATCAACAAATCATTGAACACGACATTGAGTAGAACAGTAAGTACATCATTGTCTTTATTCTTCGTGTGTTTAATCATGTTTATCTTTGGTGGTGCCGCAATTAAAGGATTTTTATTTGCTTTATTAATTGGTGTAGTTGTCGGAACATATTCTTCACTTTGTGTTTCCGCACCAATCTTAGTTGACTTCTCTCGTAAGATTCACGTAAAAGAAGATAAAAAGTAATTTTGTTAATTAACATAGTTGAAAAGGACATCTTTAACAGATGTCCTTTTTTTTATTTAATTTTGTTTGCGAAAAGTAGTTTCAATGCAAGTGCGTAATAAATCCTTATTTATAGCCATATTTCTTGGTTTTGTTTGTTTATCAACAATTATGTTGATACAATACATTTGGATAAAAAAAACGATTGTGGTTCAGCAAACCGAAACAAAAATTCATATCAAAAAAGATTCGTTGAACAATGTCATTTTTGCGCAAAAAGTACATTTCTCCTTAGAAAAAGTTTTAAACGAAATTTCTAATCTATCCGAAGACAAATCAGATAAATACGGAGCAATCCAACAAGTGGAAGACAATATTTTTTTAGTGTATTATAATGGTAGTATCGAACCTTACTTTTTGGCAAATACACTCAAAAAGGAGTTTTACAAAATGCAAATTAAAAATGATTTTCAATTTTCGCTGTATAATTGTTTTAACGATTCTGCTCATCATAGCTTTTTGTATCAATATACTTTTGATTCACAGTTTATCAACACACACATTCCTATCAAACAACCTCCATTAAAAAACATTAAAAAGAATGAAAGCCATTATTTTACGGTGTATTTCCCGACGTATATTACAGAAAAATTTGCCACGGAAGAAGATTTAAGTTCGCCTTGGCTTTTCTTAATTGTCGTAAGTTTACTTATCTTGGTTTATTTGACATATTCGGTTATCATCATCGAACGACAAAAGAAATTAGCGGATATCAAAACGGATTTCATCAATAACATGACACACGAATTGAAAACACCGATTGCCACAATTGGACTTTCGAGTACAACGTTGATGAACGATGATTTTTCGCAAGACTCTGACCGTTTAAAAAAATATGCTGGTATTATTTTTAGAGAGAATAAACGTTTGGAAAGCCAAGTAGAACGTGTTTTAAACGTAGCAAAAATGAGTAAAAACTCAACGCCTTTAAACAAAACGCCATTTGACTTACACGAATTTTTACTTGAATCACAAGAAACCTTTGAAATCAACATTGAAGAAAGCGGAGGAACATTACACCTCCAATTAGAGGCAAGTCAACACCAAATTTTAGCAGATATTGTTCACATGAAAAATATCATTTACAATTTAATTGACAATGCTATAAAATACCAAAGTGAAGACCGTAATTTAGAATTAACAATACGCACCTACAACACCAAGAAAAAATTAATTATCGAAATTTCAGACAACGGAATTGGTATTTCTAAAGAGAATTTAAAATACATTTTCGATAAATTTTACCGTGTTCCAACAGGCGACATTCACAACGTCAAAGGCTTCGGTCTTGGATTGTATTACGTCCGTACAATTGTCAACCAACACGACGGCACGGTCACCATCAAAAGCGAAAAAGACAAAGGAACAATGTTTATAATTACTTTTCCGTTGAAGTAGTTAAAAATTACGTAGTTAGCACAAATCGCTAATCTTTTCTAAAAATTTAAGAATTTTTTAATTATTTTCCTCAAAAAAGTCACTACTATTGCTTTAGATTTAATAACGAAATTATGAAACAACAATTATCTTTTTTAGCTAAGTATATGAAGAGAAGGAAGTTACATCTTTTAACCTTGCTTTTAGGGTTTTATTCTGTAATGGGATTTGGGCAGACGTTTACGAATAGTACAGGACAAAATCTTGTAGGTTCACCTATAAATGCCACCATAAATGTTACTGTCAACATTCCATCGCCTTCTGCAACAACAAGATTGCAACAGGTTAATATTTCTTTTGGAGATGGAAGTACGCAATATAATGCAGAAATGAATAAAATGAAATTTGTATTAGAAGACCCTTCGGGAAATAAAATAACATTATTATCCAATGGAAATTCTTTTTCAGACTTGGCAACAACTTCTTCTAATGCAGATTTAAAATTCTTTCATATTCATTTAAGAGATAATGGTAATTACAAGACAGTAAAAGAAACAATCGGAAGTTCGGGCGCAACTTATGCAAGTGGGTATCCTTTTTATTATGGATATTATCGTTCAGAAACGAGTTTTAACGCATTAAATACAGGAAGTAGTGTTAATGGAACTTGGAAACTAATCGTTACAGGAACAACAGGGACTGCCACTACATCTTCTAAGACAAGGCGATTTAATAGTATTGACTTAGTTTTCGGAGAGCCATTACCTGCTCCAATAGACATTAAAGGTGGAAATATGTCTTGTGCTGATAAAAAATGTATTCAAACAGGAAACGTTTATTTAGCTACAAACAATGGCTATACAAATGGTCAAGGTAATCCAGCAACAACTGTTGATGGTTGTTATTGGAATGCTGACAATAACAATAAATCATGGTTTTCCTTTATTGCTTCAGCCACAACGGCTGAACTATCATTTTCAGGTTTTTCAACACAGCAACAAAGTGTTATTGTTCAAGCAAGTTCTACCAATGATTGTTTAACAACTTTTACCTCTGTTCCAAGTGGAGGCTGTATGTCTGAAATGATTGGTGCATCAACAACGAATAAAAAGTATTATAAATCAGGGTATAGTCCTGGAAATGGGTTAAGGTGGAATCATGGTTATAGTTTGACAGGGCTTACCGTTGGACAGATGTACATTTTTGTAATTGAGGGGTCAGAAAATGCTAATTCAGATTTTTTAATAGAAATAAAAAGTGGTGCAGACGGAGCTCCTGCACCTTCCGCTAACGACCAAGCATTTTGTGGTTCAAGCACAGTTGCTAATCTCGCACCATCGGGTTTAAATTGGTACACAAGCTCAACGGGTGGCTCGCCACTTGCGTCAGGCACAGCTCTCGCAAACAATACAGATTATTACGCTGAACAAGGTGGAGCTTGTCCAAGTGCAAGAAAAAAAATAAAAGTTACCTTAGACGCTAACCCAACAAAACCAACTTCCATTTCAGCAACGCCAACTGCAAATTGGTGTCATGGCACACCGATAACGCTTACGGCAAACGGAACACTTCAAGGGTCTTCGCAATATGTTTGGGGAACGTCTTCGGGCGGTAATCAATTAGGAACAACAAGCGTAAATACTTTAAATACAACTCCAACAGCAACAACAACTTATTATGTAGGTGTTTCTGCAAATGGTTCATGCCCAGCGCAATATCTAAACACAGGCACGACTATAACACTTCCAAGCAAAGGAAATATGCTTGCATCTGACGGAAATTCACAAACGTGTTATGTGAGTGGAAACAGTCCTATCCATTTTTATAGTTCGACCTCGCCTTACGGCTATATCGGCTCAATTAATCCAAACGGTCGAAGTGGCACACTAACGATGACGGCTTATGTGAATGCTTCAGGAACAGC
>DAOMPZ010000019.1:0-22518 GCA_035445045.1 Crocinitomicaceae bacterium
CGCCTTACTCGACATTTGACGGTGGCGTGGTGCGTTGTAATTTGTATCGCTCCATTAACGGAACGTACGAATGGCCTGCGATTTTTTCGGGAACAGGCAATCAATTAACCTTTGAAGACCGTTTGGACGAAAACCTCATCATGGACGGCAAAGTGTGTTATTATGTTTCAGCGCAAGAAGGGCAGAATTTCTTTGGATTTGCGGAAGAAAGCCACTCGAACGAGGCGTGTTATGTTTTTGAACCGCTGATTTACATTCCGAATGCTTTTACGCCAAATGGACACAACCCTGTATTTTTCCCTGTGGTTAATTTGGCTGAAATTCAGCATTATTCGATGATTATTTACGACCGTTGGAACGGTGTTATTTTCAAATCTGACGACATCAACCACGGTTGGGACGGCACGATGAACAACGGCAAAAAAGCTCCTTTCGGGCTTTACGGCTATCAAATTACGGTGCAAGACGGCAACGGCAAAGAAATTCGCAAGCTGGGTCATGTGAGTGTGATTTGGTCGGAGTAGTGTGGTATTTTTATGATAAATCAATAGAAATGGGCTTAAGCCCATTTCTATTGATATACCGAGATATTATCAAAAACTGAAAATCCTCGGTAGAGAGCTTTGGAATATCGTCGATGTTGTTGCGGGAATAGGTTTGTTAACTTCTATTTTTAGGAGAGGAAAATAATCGCAGATTTTTATAAAAATCAAAAAATGTAGTTTATAAACTACAAAATATAATTATATTTGTCGATACCAAACAACAATTTTATGAAAGAACTGTATGAATACAACGACAATATTTTAAGAAACGTCACAGTCGTCCGAAAGTTTTTTAATTTTGACAAAAAAAACTCTGTAAGTCTCTTTTTATAGGGGTAATATCTGTTGTTGGCTGAAATTATCTATGTCAAAAAGTGTTTTTCGTGGTGGTTTCTTGGCTTTCTTTACAACGGGTTTGAGTTCGTTACAGATGTAATTTAGCGTTAAGTAGTGCATCAAACACACCCTAACTTTCTCACAAAAATTACTGAACGCAGGTTTTCCTGTGCAATAGCATCTTTTTATTAATTCCAAAAGCAAGTAGCATATCAAAGCTACATAAATTTGTGATTTTACGGCATTTTCACTTGTTCCGAGAAAGGTTTTGATTTGTAAATTCTGTTTCATAGCCTTGAAAAACAGCTCTATGTCCCATCGTTTTTTATATAAGTCTGCAATCGTTCTTGCTTCCCATTCAAGGTTGTTGGTGATAATTTCGATTACTTTATTTTCGTCTTCTTTATAAACGTGTACCAATCGCAGTTTTTGTTTATGGATACCCGATTCTTCTGCTTTTTTGGAATACAATTCGATGACTTCATCTTTAAGAATATCTTGTTCCTTATCATCGGGAAGTTCTTTTTCTTCCAAAGTGCGATACACCGTGTTTTCCTTGATTCGCGTAACGAAAACATTGTCAGCTTTGATTCTTTTCATCATCAAAGAAAAATCAAAATACCCCCTGTCTTCAACGATTATCGTGCCTTTGTCAAACACATTATCAAGCAAACCGTAACGGTCGTGAACTTTGGCTTCGCTGATGTTTACCATATCAGGAAGCCCCAGTTGGTCGTCCCAAACTGTGTGGATTTTCAGCCCACCTTTAGCTGTTCGGAACTTTGCCCAATCAAAAAGACTCAAACACAAACTAACAGTGGTGCTGTCAATCAATTTGATGTTTTGGTCTTTAATTTCTTCGATAATATGACTTTGATGTTTGGATTTTAATGTGTGTTTGTAATAGCTCAACAATCTGTAATAAAGGCCTTCAAACACACGGTAATCTCGATTTTTGTTACCGTCACTCATCGTAGATTTGGCAGGACTTTGATTTAACCCAACATCAGAAAGGAACGTGCTACTGATTGATAACCCGCAACTTACATCGGAAAGAGTGTAGCATTTATTCAGCTGTCCGAAAGTTAAAGCAACCAATTGGTCATAAGTCTTGTATTTATGACAGCCTTTGTCCGATTGATGTTTTTGGATTTCAGATTTGAGTAAATGTGTAGGAATCAAATGTAAAATTTGACCAAGTAAAGGTTTATTTGTATTTTTGGAACGCCTGAATAATGCCATATTTGAAATTGCTTGAGAACTTTTTCAAAAATACGACATTCTCAGGCACTTTTTTTATTCAAGTTTCGGATTGTTGTGAAGAAACGTGAATAATCATTACTTCCGATACCTAATGAATGAAGTGGATTGGAATCAACGATTAATCGCTATTAAAGGCTCAAGAGGTGTGGGAAAAACAACTTTAATACTTCAATATTTAAAGTTTGTATTAAAAAATCCTGACGAATCTTTGTATGTAACAGCCGACCATTATTGGTTTTATACAAATAATTTGGTACAAACAGCTGATGCTTTTTACAAAAATGGCGGTCGTTATCTTTTTATTGACGAGGTGCATAAATATCCGAACTGGGCAACCGAAATCAAAAATATTTATGACGGTTACCTCGATTTAAAAATCGTTTTTACCTCATCGTCTATTATGGATATTTATAAAGGCGAAGCCGATTTGAGCCGAAGATTAATCACCTACGAATTGCCAGGTTTGTCTTTCAGAGAATATTTGGAAATGAATAAATTTATTGGGAAAACAATTCCAATTTCTTTAGAAATCATACAAAACAATCCACGTGAATATACTGAAACTATTTTGGAGCAAATCCAACACCCATTGCCGTTGTTTAGAAATTATTTAAAAACAGGTTATTTTCCTTTTTCTACGAATGAAAAAGAACAAAGTACATTCAAAAAACTCAATCAAGTCATCAACACGATTATTGAAACCGATTTATCGATGATGGAAGGATTTGACGTAAAAACGGCTTTTAAAATCAAAAAACTGTTGGGAGTTGTGGCAGAATCTGTTCCGTTCAAACCCAATGTTTCTGCATTGGCACGAAAGTTAGACGTGAGCCGAGATACGGTTTATCATTGGTTAAATTTATTAGAAAAAGCCAATTTAATTAATCTACTTTTAGTAAAAGGAAAAGGCGTTTCAACATTGCAAAAACCCGATAAATTGTTTCTTGAAAATACCAACTGGAATTATGCTTTCAGACAAGAACCAGATTTAGGAAATCTTCGGGAAACATTTTTGTTATCTCAACTTTTAAACGCCAATTTTGAAGTAAAACTCCCCGAAAAGGGCGATTTTTATATCGAAAAATTTGATTTAACCATCGAAGTTGGCGGAAAATCGAAAACAGAAAAACAAGTGAAAGAGGAAAACAATTTTTTAATTGCCGCAGATGATATTGAATTTGGACGAGGCAAGAAAATTCCGCTTTGGTTGTTTGGATTTTTGTATTAACGTTTTTTTTTAACAATCAAGGTCGTTACAAAAATCCAACAGTTTCACAATGTTACATCAATCATCGCTTAGGTTTGGACGAGAAAAATTTGTCAAAGTTTAGTGTTTACCCTAATCCGTTTCAAGCTAAAATCAGTATTAGCGGTTTAGAAAATGAAAATTACAAAGTGACCATTTTTGATAATGTCGGGAAAACAATTTTAGCACAAAACCTCACATCAAACGAAATAGATTTGTCAACATTCAAAGCAGGAATTTACTTTATGACCATTCAAACGCAGGGTAAAAATTACGCTGAAACGTTGAAGATTGTTAAATATTAATTTCGAGTTTTAGAAGAAGAAACAGAAAATCAAGCCGTTTTTGTAATCTTCTTCGGCTAAAATTCAATAGGCACAGGCTTAAGCTTGTGCCTATTGAGATTTAAGACTTTCTAAAAAACTCCGACACCAAAATCGCCGTTGCAAAACCAACATTAAGTGATTCGGCCTCGCCAAAACGAGGAATAGTCAATGGATTGGTGATGAGTGGTAAAAGCTCTTCTCGAATACCATTGCCCTCGTTGCCCATTAGCAAAATACCGCTTTGGGTTAATTGCTCTTGATAGACGTTTTGCCCATTGAGCAAAGCTCCGTAGATAGGAAGTTTTGAGTTTTTTAAAAATGAATGTAAGTCAACATAATGCAAGTTTACCCGAAAAATCGAACCCATTGTTGCCTGTACGACTTTAGGATTGTAACAATCGACGCAATCATCGGAACAGATAATATCTTGAATACCATACCAATCCGCCAAACGGATAATTGACCCCAAATTTCCTGGGTCTTGAATGTTGTCTAAAGCTAAATAAAAATTTGCTTCCCCGATTTTTGCCGTGTGTTGACGCATCACAACCAAAGCTTTATTGGGGGTTGTTAAGGTTGAAATTTGCTTTAATTCTTTTTCTGTAATCTCTTCAAAATCAATATTCTCTAAATTATTTTCTTCTAAAAAAACAGGTATTCCAAACACTTTTACAACACGCTCTTTTTGTTGTTGTACCGCCTCTAAAACCATTTTCTCGCCCTCAACAACAAATTCTTTTGAGGTCAAACGAAATTTTTTACGTTGTAAGTTCGTTAGGTATTTGATAGTATTTTTTGACAGCATCTTTGATACACAGTATTAAATTATTACTTTTGCACATATTTTTCACAGCTTGAAAGGTTTCAAACTTACATATTTTCTATTAATATTTGTTTTTTTCGTTGCACAAAGTTGCAATTTAGCTAAACGAGTACCCGAAAATAAGTATCTTTTAAAGAAAAACACCATAAACGTCAAAGGGCATACGGTTGACAAAGGCGACTTGGAAGATGTGATTAAGCAAACTCCAAACCGTAGTGTACTTGGTCTAAAAATGCGTTTATGGGCGTATAACCAAAATCGTTTTTTCTTCATGAAAGCCGACTCGTTGACGATTGCAAATGTGCGAGAACGCAAAAATGAAAAATTACACCGTAAAAACGATAAGCGTTTAAAACGACAAGACCGCATTAACGAAAAACGCATCGCCAAAGCGCAAAAACGCAATGACAGCACGTATTATGAAAAAATTGTTCGCCTAAAAGACACCATTGAACCACGCCGTTTTTTGCGTGAATGGTTTAAATACAAGTTTGGCGAACCGCCTATTATTTACGATTCAGCTGCAACGACACGTTCTTTGTTATCGATGAATAATTACATGAAAAAGAAAGGTTTTTTTCAATCTGTTGTTGATTTTGAGTTGGACACCAATATTAAACGCCGTAAAATTTCAGTGACCTATAACATCACGACCAACACGCCGTATATCATCGACTCTATCAAGACGTTTACCGAAAATGAAGCAGTGCGTGTGATGTTTCAAAAATACTTAAAAGAGGTACGTAAAAACAGTGATAACCGACTGAAAGGACAGCGTTTGGATTCGGACGTTTTAAGTATAACAAAAGAAAAAATTGCGAAATTTTATCGAGATAACGGTTTTTATGGTTTCAGCGCAAGTCATATCAGTATTGCCGTGGACACGACATTGGGGAATCATAGAGCATTTGTAGGCATTACCTTGGGCGACCGTATTATGCGTGAGGGCGAAATGACGTATAAAAAACCGCAGGAAATCAAGCATATACGAAGTGTTTATTTCCATTTAGCAGATACAACACGTTACAAAGGAAATTTCAAAAAACGTTTGGACGAAGAACATATCGACATGACCAAACAAAAATACTTGCCGACGTTCGACACCTTGCGTTACGAGAAAATAAAATACAATCGTGCAAGCAAACGCAAAATGAAACTTCCACTCAATATGGATACGCTCAATCCTCGTAGAATGGCGACATTTACATACAACCGCAAGCCGTATGTTCGCCCTAATACACTTGAATTGCAAAATTATTTAGAGGAAAATAATTATTATAAAGAATATTACATCGAACGCTCTATTTCGCATATTATGGAATTGGGTGTTTTTCAGGTAATAAAACCCGAACTTATTGAAATTGAGGGAACAAATCAATTGGACGTACATTATTATCTTGTTCCGAACAAACGGCAACGCTTTACATTTGAACCTCGTTTTACCAACTCCAACGGCTTTTTAGGAACGGCAGCATCGGTTAGCTATACAAATAGTAATTTATTTCACGGAGCAGAAAGATTAACCATTTCTTTTTCGGGAGGTTTTGAATCAACACCACCTGTCGTAAGCGGTGACATTTTGGACGGATCAAAATCATCACGTCGTATATTTAACACGTTTGAATATGGACCAACGGTCAAATTGGAATTGCCAGGTTTGTTTCCCGTACCTGCATTTTTGATGACCAAACGAAAAAGTCCATTGACGATTATTTCCGTTGCTTATAACAAACAGCACCGCCCCGATTTTGACCGTGAAACTTTTCAAATGAACTACACTTACAAGTTCATTATCAGTCCGATGCAACTCGTGCAAGCAGGTTTACCGTTAGCATCGGTCATTAAATTTGTTTCGATTGACAAAAAAGATTATTTTGAAGAAAAAATCAATGCCACAAACGATTTGTTCCTACGAAATGCGTATAGTAATCAATTAATTTGGGAAGATTTCAAATTGATTTACGAATTTAACAATATCAGTTCGCCAACACGCAAAAAACTGACGATGTTTTACAACGTAACATTCAATCACGCAGGTGGAATGGCTAATTTTTTTAGTCGTGGTTACAATGCCAACTTAGACCAAAAAACGATTTTTGGCGTGGCATATTCTCAATTTGCCAAACTCGACAACGAAATTATTGGAGCGTATAAAGTCAATAAAAAACAATCAGCGAATTTTAGAATACAAATCGGTGGTGGACTTCCGTACGGAAATATTCCAACATCTTTGCCGTATGACTACTCATTTTATGCAGGTGGTGCGAATGACAACAGAGGTTGGGCAGCACGAACGTTAGGACCAGGGAAATATAAATATTATTTGGACGAAAACCGCACAGCAACACAAATCGGTGACATTCGTTTGGGCGGACAAGTAGAATATCGTGTGGCTGCTACAGATATGTTTAAATTTGCGGTCTTTGTCGATGCCAACAATATTTGGACATTGCGAGAAGATGCTAACCGCCCAGGAAGTCAGTTTACAAAAGATTTTTACAAGGAATTTGCCATTTCGGCAGGCGCAGGTTTGCGTTTGGATTTCTCATTTTTTGTTGTTCGCTTAGATTTAGGTATTCCATTGACAAATCCTGCTTTACCTCAAAACGCCAAATGGATTTTCCAATCACGCCAACCTTACTACGATGAGGGATTTGCCCATTTTGGCGCAGACTACAAATCAAAAATGCCACGCCCTTTTTTACCTTCGTTTAATTTTGGTATTGGTTATCCTTTTTAGACGAAAAGACATTAAGAAGAAAGAAAAAAGACTATTTACAAATTTAAACCTGTTCTAAATAAGCAATTTTTATCTCTTATTTCGTGTGATTTATGCTTTATTTTTATATTTTTGACAACTTAAATACCTTGAGTAAAAGCAAACATGAAATATACCAAAGAAATTAAAACAGGTTTTTTTGCCATTTTAGCAATCGTTTTATTAATCCTCGGCATCAACTTTCTGAAAGGAAGTAGTTTTTTCGGTGGTGATAGAATTTATTATGCGTATTTCCTAAATTCGGGCGGTGTGACCGCTGCCTCGCCTGTTGTTGTAAACGGTGTTGAAGTTGGTAAAATCATGGATGTTAAACTTACCAACGAGCGTGATTCTTTAAAAAGAGTATTAATCAAATTCAGTATTCACGATGCTGATTTTGAAATTCCTAAATCGGCAAGATTAACCGTTGGAGCAATTGAACTATTATCGAAAGGATTAATTATTGAACCTTTTTTTTATGACGGAAAAACAGGTTTTTACAAGCCTAATGATTACATTTTGGGTTATGTTTCGGTGGACATCATCAACCAAGTGAAAATGTATGTCGAGCCTGTTAATCAAAAATTACAAAAATTGATGACCTCTGTTGACGACGTTGTTACGTCCATTTCAGCTTTTTGGGACACGACCGCAACCTCTTCGCTTGAAAGTAGTATGGAAGAAGTACGTGTTGCCATTCATCGTTTCGGTGAAGTTGCCAAAGATATTGAAGGTTTGATTAAATCTGAAAAAGTGCGTATCAGTAATATTTTCGCAAACGTGGAAAGTATCTCCAATAACTTGAAACAAAGCAACGAAAAAATCGCAAGCATTGTCGGGAATGTCAATAAAATTACAGACGATTTAGTTACAGCAGACTTCAAAAAAGTTGTCAAAAGTGCTGAAGATGCAATCAACAGTTTGACAGGCGTTTTAAACGACATCAACGAAGGTAAAGGTACGCTCGGAAAATTAGCAAAAGACGAAAAATTATACGCCGAACTTGTAAAATCCAACCAATCACTACAAGATTTGCTGAACGACTTGGAATTACACCCCGAACGTTACATTCACTTCTCGCTGTTCGGTAGAAAAAGTAAAGGCGTAGTTCTCAAGCCATCACAAGAAGAAAAATTAATTAAAATATTGGATTCAATACCCGAATAAAACAGATATTATGAGCATGATTATTTTTGCGCTACTCCTTGTAGCAGGAACAGGATTTTTTATTTGGAACATACGTTTAATTCGTCAAAATATTCTCTTAGGAATAGACGTTGACCGCTCGGATAACAAAGCTGAACGTTTTAAAGTCATGGCGTTAATTGCGCTTGGACAAAAGAAAATGTTTAAACGCCCTATTCCAGCGTTATTACACTTAATGATTTACGCATCGTTTTGTATTACACAAATTGAGTTAATCGAAATTGTCGTGGACGGATTGGCAGGGACACACCGTATTTTCAGACCAGCGTTAGGCGGTTTTTATACGTTTATGATTTCCTTTATTGAAGTGCTTTCATTTTTGACGTTTATTGCGACTGTAGCTTTCTTGTGGCGTAGAAATATCTTGAAAGTTCCACGCTTGAACATGAAAGAATTGGCAGGTTGGGCGAAATTAGATGCAAACTTGATTTTAATGTTTGAAATTATTTTGTTAACGTGCATTTTCATGATGAACGGAGCAGACGAAGTGTTGTATCAAAGAGGAGTTTCACACGCTGAAAACTTAAATGACGGAAGTTTGGGCTTTGCTTTAAGTTCCATTTTAGGTCCTGCATTATTTGGCGGAATGTCCGAAGCTGGTTTGCACATTGTGGAGCGCATTGGTTGGTGGGGACATATTTTAATGGTGTTTACATTCTTGAATTACCTACCCTATTCTAAGCATTTTCACATTGTATTGGCTTTCCCGAACACGTTCTTTTCTAACTTACGAGCAAAAGGAGGTTTTAACAATTTAGCATCGGTAACGAAAGAAGTAAAGTTGATGTTAGACCCAAATGCTGACCCTTATGCGATGCCTGCCGAAGGCGAAGAAGTTGCACCGTCACGGTTTGGAGCGAGAGATGTCAACGATTTGACGTGGAAACAGTTGTTAGATTCCTATACGTGTACCGAATGTGGGCGTTGTACGTCTGTTTGTCCTGCGAATATTACAGGCAAATTACTTTCTCCTCGAAAAATCATGATGGACACCCGTGACCGTTTGACCGAATACGGCAACAATTTGCGCAAAAACGGAAAAGATTACGATGACGGAAAATCACTACACAGCTACATCAGCGAAGAAGAACTTTGGGCGTGTACGTCGTGTAACGGTTGTGTGGACGCTTGCCCTGTCAACATTGACCCGTTGTCTATCATTGTAGATTTGCGAAGATATTTAGTTATGGAAGAATCCAAAGCTCCGACAGAGTTGACAACCATGATGACCAACATCGAAAATAACGGTGCGCCATGGCAGTTTTCGCCTGCTGATCGTTTAAATTGGAAAGACGAATGATTCTTAAAATTATAATAATGAAATTAAATTTAAAATTGATAGTATTTATTAGTCTATTTTTCACGTTTAACTCCGCTTTTTCGCAATTAGTTTATTCATGCAACAACAAGTATGATGCAAATGTGAAGGTATTTGTTACGGAAAATAAATACGATGCTGATTTAATTGTTTATAAATGCACCAATAAGTATGATGCAAAAGACAATGCGGGAAAATGGTTTTTCACGGAAAATAAATATGATGCTAAAAAAATAATCTATTTCGTCAGCAATAAATATGATGCTGATTTGATTATTTATTTTTCGAACAACAAATACGATGCTGAATGGAGAAACAAATCCAAACAACAGTTAATGTATTAAAATATAAGTTTTTTTTAATTGAAATAAAAATATGAGCGAATTGAAAGTACCTACAATGGCAGAAATGGTTGCCAAAGGCGAAGTACCCGAAGTATTATTTTATGTCGGTTGTGCGGGAAGTTTTGACGACCGTGCCAAAAGAGTAACTAAAGCAATTGTAAAGATTTTAAATAAATGTGACGTTAATTTTGCGGTTCTCGGAACAGAAGAATCGTGTACAGGCGACCCAGCCAAACGTGCAGGAAACGAGTTTTTGTTCCAAATGCAAGCCATGGCGAACATTGAAATATTCAATGCTTACGAAATCAAAAAAATCGTAACATCTTGCCCACATTGTTTCAATACAATTAAAAATGAATATCCCGAATTAGGCGGAAATTACGAAGTTATTCATCACACGCAATTGATTAACAGCTTGTTGGAAGAAGGAAAAATGACCATTGAGGGCGGAGAATACAAAGGACGAAAAATCACATATCACGACCCGTGTTATTTAGGTCGAGGAAACGATATCTACGAAGCTCCACGTGATTTAATCCGTAAATTAGATGCTGAACTTATCGAAATGCGCCGTTGCCGCTCCAATGCACTTTGTTGTGGTGGTGGTGGAGCACAAGTCTTTAAAGAAGCGGAAAAAGGAAACAAAGAAATCAACATCGAACGCACCGAAGAGGCTGTTGAAACAAAAGCAGAGGTAATCGCAACAGGGTGTCCGTTTTGTAGCATCATGATGGTTGACGGTGTTAAAAATACAGGTAACGAAGAAAATGTTGCCGTTATGGATATCGCCGAGATGATTGCAACCGCAATGGATTTGTAAAATGGACTTTAAGACGTTAGGATATTATGACTTTACGACAGTCCTAACGTCATAAAATCGTAATATCGTAATGTCAAAAAAATGAACATAGATAATCAATCAAGAATTTGGGTATATCAATCCGATAGACCTTTTTTAACTTCCGAATTGGAAGTAATACAACGTGAAATCGACAAATTTACAGCTGAATGGCACACGCACGGAAAGGAATTAAACGCCACGGGAACAATCGTTGACAATCATTTTGTTGTCCTTGGTGTTGATGCAAACAGCGAAAGCACATCGGGTTGTTCAATAGATTCGTCTGTTCGTTTTATTAAAGAATTAGGGCAAAAACTCGACATCAACTTTTTTGACCGCCTCAAAATCTTAACCGTTGATGAAAACGGAAATACCGAATATGTGTCACATTACAAACTCAAAGAAATGCCCAATCGCATGATGTACAATCCATTAGTGGACACGTTGAGCGATTTGAAAAATAACTTTAAAATTTCAGTACAGACGTATTTGGATATGCGGAAGTGATTTACATGGTTATAGCTGTAGCAAATTAACACTCATCATCTAAAAAGTGTTCTTTTGTCTTATTTGTCTAACATCTTTTTGATTTAACCACAAAAAATTGAAAATTGGGTAGCAAAGAAAAATCCGTCTTAACGTCATAATGTCCTAAAATCGTAACGTCCTCACGTCTTTTGTCTAACATCTTTTGTCTCATAGTCTAAAAAATAATTATCTTTGCACCTCAAATGAATATTCTAAAATTAATCGGTCGTACTAAGGAATTATTTTCAGAAGATATTGATAAACATCAAGCTGAATTAAGTGATATTGTGTCTTCTTCTCGTTTTTTAGTACTTGGCGGAGCTGGCTCAATAGGACAGGCTACTGTAAAAGAAATTTTTAAGCGTAATCCGATAAAATTACATGTTGTAGATTTGTCAGAAAATAATTTAGTAGAATTAGTTCGAGATATTCGTAGTTCTTTTGGCTATATCGATGGAGATTTTAAAACATTTGCTTTAGATATTGGATCGGAAGAATATGATGCTTTTATTCATGCTGATGGAAAATATGACTACATCCTTAATCTTTCAGCATTGAAACATGTAAGAAGTGAAAAAGATCCTTATACATTAATGCGAATGATTAATGTTAATATTTTTAACACAGACAAAACCATTCAACAAGCGATTCAAAAAGGAAGTAAAAAATATTTCTGTGTCTCGACGGATAAAGCTGCAAATCCAGTAAATATGATGGGAGCTTCCAAGCGGATTATGGAAATGTTTTTGATGAGAAGGAGTCAGCATATTGATATTTCAACTGCACGATTTGCAAATGTTGCATTTTCTGACGGTTCTTTACTACATGGATTTAATAACAGAATTGAAAAAAAACAACCGATAGTTGCTCCTAGTGATATTAAACGCTATTTTGTTACACCCCAAGAATCAGGTGAACTTTGTTTAATGTCGTGTATTTTTGGAAAAAACAGAGATGTGTTTTTTCCAAAACTATCAGAAGCCTTACATTTAATTACATTTTCTGAAATAGCTGTAAAATACCTACATCAATTAGGGTATGAACCTTATTTGTGTGAAACAGAAGATGAAGCTCGCGCTAACATAGAAGAATTAATTGCTCAAAAAAAATGGCCTTGCCTGTTCACGCCTAGTGATACAACAGGCGAAAAAGATTTTGAAGAATTTTTTACTGAAAATGAAATTTTAGATGTTGACCGATTCCCAAATTTTGGAATTATCAAAAATGAATTAAACGTAGAGAACGATAAATTGAGTTATTTTGAGCTATTTGTAAATTCGCTAAAACAAAGAGGAAACTGGGAAAAAACAGAAATTGTAAATTTATTCAATGAAATGATTCCAAATTTCGAGCATCAAGAAAAGGGGAAATTTTTAGACTCTAAAATGTAAGTCAATTAATTTCTTTTTTAATTCGTTCTATATTTTTGTTCTGTTTTTAATTATCTTTGACATTTCTTGAAATAAGAGCAGAAAAACAACAAATTTATATTATTTAAAAACCACCCATTTATGAAATACGACATACCTCTTTTTAAACTCAATTTTGACGAAGAAGAAGAAAACGCAGTTATAGACACTATTCGATCTAAATGGATTTCCATAGGCCCAAAGTGTTTAGAGTTCGAATCTCTTTTTTCTGAAATGTTTAATGTAAGGCATTCTGTTTCAATGTCGAATTGCACGGACGCTTTACACCTCGCACTCAAAGTATTGGGGATTGAAAATGAAGATGAAGTTATTTGCCCGTCCTTAACATTTGCAGCCACTGTTAATGCTATTCGTTATGTAGGAGGAAAACCTGTTTTTTGTGACATTGAAAGTCCGCAATCAATCAACATTTCAGCTAAAAACATTGAAAAACTAATTACTGAAAGAACGAAAGCGATAATCGTTGTTCATTTGGCTGGATTTCCTTGCGAAATGGACGAAATAATGAATGTAGCGAAAAAATATAATTTGAAAGTTGTTGAAGATGCTTGTCATGGACCTTTATCGGAATATAAAGGAAAAAAACTAGGAACAATTGGCGACATTGGTTGTTTTAGTTTTTTTTCTAATAAAAATATCTCAACGGGCGAAGGAGGAATGATTGTTACAAATGATGATAGGTTTGCAGAAAGAATTAAGTTGTTGCGTTCACATGGAATGACTACGATGTCATACCAAAGAGCTAAAGGACATGCCACTTCTTATGATATTGTAGATTTGGGGTATAATTTCAGAATGGACGACATACGAGCATCTATTGGTATTGTTCAGCTAAAAAAACTAAAAAAGGATTTAGATTTAAGGATTAAAATAAGAGAACGATATCTTACTAAATTGTCAGAAATAAAAGGAATTGTTGTGCCATTTTCTGAAAATAAAGAATATGTTTCTAACTACATAATGCCAATCGTTTTAGCTGAATCAACTGTTGAAAAAAGAGATTTGGTTCGTGAAAAACTACATTCAATGGGTATCCAAACTAGCGTGCATTATCCTGCAATACACAAATTTTCTATTTATAAAGAGTATAAAGCAATATTACGGATTACGGAATATGTTACAGACAATGAAATAACACTTCCTATGTTTGGAAGTTTAACCGATAAAGAAGTTGATTATATCTGCGACAGCTTGAAAAAGATTCTTGACAATGAAATTTAGTGCTGCTATTTTAGTTTTTGGTGGAGATGATTTACAATTGTCAATTATTAAGAAATGTATTTATAGTAACTTATTTACTGTAATAATTGACCCAAACCCAAATGCTAAAGGCAGAGAAATTGCGCATGCGTTTGAAATTGTTGAAGGAAATGATTTTGAAGAAACTTGTCATGTAGTTGAAAAATACAATATTAAAGCTATAATAACCGCAGCTACTGACAAACCTTTGGTTATGATGGCTGAAATAGCAGAAAAGTATAATTTTCCTTTCTTTTCAAAAGATACAGCCGTTAAATCAACGGATAAATATTTGATGAAAACTGAATTTCAAAAGCATGAAATTCCTTGTGCGAATGGCTTTGTGTCTGACAGCATTAATTCTTCGTTATCTTTCCCTATTATTGTAAAGCCAAGAGATAATTCAGGAAGTAGAGGTGTTTTTTATTGTAACTCCCAAGAAGATGCTGAACGTGCAATTGGAGAGTCATTATCTTACTCAAAGAAAAATGTTGTTTTAATTGAAGAAGTCATTGAAGGAAAAGAGTATAGTATCGAAAGTTTGCACTATAATGGTACAACAACAGTCATTCAATATACTGAAAAAATAACAACGCCTTTTCCGTACAATGTAGAGTTAGGGCATATACAACCTGCACAACTTTCAAATGAAGAAAAATTAAAAATCAATGAAATAATTGAAAAAACTGCCAAAGCATTAAAATTTGAAAATTGTGCTTCTCATACAGAGCTTAAAATCAATGAAAAAGGAATATTTGTTATTGAAACAAGTCCTCGTTTGGGTGGAGATTTTATTACTTCTGCCTTAACGCAGTTATCTACTGATTTTGATATTGAACAAGCTTTAATAGACATTTCTTTAGGACAAACCATTCAACTTGAAATTAAAGCAAATGGTTGTTGCGGAATTTTTTACTTTAATTTAAAAGAAGGAATAGTGGCAAAAGTGGGAGATTTTTCTGATATGGTTCATTCTAATTCAATTCACAAATTGACTTATAATGTGAGTTCAGGATTTGAAATTAAACAAATAAAAAATAGTCTCGACAGATATGGGTATGTTATTATTACTGCTCATGCAAGAGAAGAATTGATGCAGTTATACAAGGAGATAATGAAAGAAATTGAAAGTAAAATTATAATGAGGTAAATTGATAGTATAAAAATTGAGTAAGATGAAAAAAATTGCTTTTATAGGTTCTGGAGAAATGGCTCGGCATATAGCACACTACATGGTAGAGGATAAGCAGTTTGAAATTGCAGGGTATTTTGATGATTTTGTTGAAGTTGAAACGATTGTCAATGGCTATCCTATACTTGGCAAACTTGATGACGTTGAAGATAGTTTTAAAAACGGTGTTTTTGATGAAATGATAAATGCTATTGGTTTTACTCGTTTGCAATATAGAAAAGAAACTTTTGAAAGATTTGAACACACAATCCCTTTTGCAACATTTATTCACTCTTCTGTTTTGATTGACAGCACTACAAAAATTGGGAAAGGAGTTGTGGTCTTCCCGTTTTCTCTTTTATACTTAGATGCGATAATTCAAGATAATGTTTTTATTCAAGTAGGGAGCAAAATTACAGACTCCATTGTTAAGCGTCATTCAATGGTGTCAGCGAATGTAATGGTGGCTGGAAGATCATATATTGGAGAATGTTGTAATATTGGCGTTTCAACAACTTTAAGTAGCGACACAAAAATCTGTGACTTTGTCCGTACTGGAGCAGGTACAGTTGTAGTAAAAGACATTATCGAACCTGGTACTTACGTTGGTATTCCTGCTCGTAAAATTAAAGACACTATTTAATTATGAAAAATGATATAATAAATCCTCAGACAACCATTTTAGAGGCATTAACTAAAATGGATGAAATCAAGCGCAAACTATTGTTTGTAATAGAAGAAGATTTGTTCATTGGAGTGATAAGCATAGGAGATATTCAACGAGCAATTATCAATCAATTTGCTTTTGACACTCCTGTTCAAAAAATACTACGTAAAATAATAACAATAGCTTCTCCTGAAGATTCATTTGAAGAAATCAAAAGGATAATGATAGCGAAAAGAACAGAAGCTATGCCTATTGTTGATGATAAAGGTGTTCTCCAAAAAATTATTTATTGGGAAGATATAATATCGGATGAAAAACCTCGAAAAAATGCAACGTTAGACATTCCTGTTGTTATTATGGCAGGAGGTTTTGGGTCTCGATTAAAGCCATTGACAAATGTTATTCCCAAACCTTTAATTCCTATTGGAGAAAATACCATTATTGAGGAAATAATGAATCGCTTTGTCTCTTTTGGCTGTGAGAAATTCTATGTTTCTGTAAATTACAAAGCAGAAATGATAGAGTATTACTTTAAAAATGAAGCGAAAAAAAAATATGACATTTCTTATTTCAAAGAACCAAAACCACTCGGAACAGCAGGAAGTTTACATTTGTTAAACAATCAACTGAATACAACTTTCTTTGTTTCTAATTGTGATATTTTAGTCGATGACGATTATTCTGAAATTTTAAAATATCACAGAGAAAATAATAATGAATTGACATTAGTTGTAGCATTAAAATCATATCATATTCCTTACGGAACGATTGAAACCATGGAAGAAGGCTTGTTAGACTCAATTAATGAAAAGCCTAACTTCACGTTTAAAATTAATGCTGGATTATATATTTTAGAGCCTCACTTAATTAATGAGATACCAAAAGACGATTTTTTCCACATCACAGCCTTAATTGAAAAACTAAGAAAAGAAAACAGAAGAGTAGGTGTATTTCCCGTTAGTGAGAATAGTTGGAAAGATATGGGGGAATGGTCGGAATATTTAAAGTTGATTAATGAAAAACAATAGAATAGTTATTCTTACCCCAATTCCATTTTGGCATCCAGGTACATTGGAATTAATCAACA
Organism: Crocinitomicaceae bacterium; assembly: GCA_035445045.1. Lineage (GTDB taxonomy): Bacteria > Bacteroidota > Bacteroidia > Flavobacteriales_D > Crocinitomicaceae > 40-80. The sequence continues at coordinate 17,129 of DAOMPZ010000019.1, forward strand.
AGTTGAAAGAAAACAATCTTGCTGTTTGCTCGTTGGATATTTGGTCATTAAAATTTTATGACGAAAAAGGAAATTACCGTAATTTGTACCCGAGTATATTAAACGGTTTTTTATTAAAACTTTATATTCGATTCAGTCGTAAGCGAATAATCCAAAAAATCATTCGAAAATCTGACATAGTTGATATACAATGGTGTGGGCATTATTATGCAGATTACATGGAAGTAATAAAAGAAAATTCTCATAAAGTTATCGCAACATTATTTGGTTCTGACTTTTACAGAAATACGTTAGAGGAAAAGCAAATTCAATCAAAAATATTTGAATACGCTGATAAAGTTGTAATTGGTCCAAACATGAAAGAAGATTTCATGAAGTATTTTCCTTTATTTGAATCAAAAATTGAATTCGGACAATATGGCTCTGCTCGATTAGATATCATTGATGAACTGAATACAGAAAATGCTAATCGTGAAATTAGACAGAAATATGACGTTAGCTTAGATAAGCTTATTACAACAGTAGGATATAATGCTAAATCTGAGCAACAACATATTCTTTTCCTTGATTTATTAATGCAATTATCCGAAGAGGAAAAATCAAAAATAATCTTACTTTTACCTTTAACTTATGGCGGAAAAGAAGAGTATAAACAATTACTAAGAGAAAAATTAGACACACTAAATATTGACTATTTGTGGATAGACCGATCTTTAACAACTGGCGAAAAATGGTTGACTGATATAGAATTGGCTGAAATTAGAATCATGTCAGATATTACAGTCAACATTCAAACCACAGATGCACTTTCGTCTTCTGTTAAAGAAGCCTTATTAGCTGGTGATGTGGTTATTACTGGAAAGTGGTTGCCTTATGAAATTTACGAAGATATAGATGCATTCATTATAAGATGTGAAAAAGAGAAATTAGTTGAAACGTATAGAGATGTGATTAAAAACTATTCTACTTATCAAATGCGTACATCTCAAAACAAAAGTATTATGCTTAATTTTGCCAGTTGGAAAAAATTAACCTCTGAATTTATAAATCGTTATTTGAATTAATCATGAAAGGAGTTGACAATAGTTTACATTTAGGAGTAGGACACATTGCACATAATACGAACTTAGGAGGGTATTATCAAAACATTACACCTGCTATAACACATGTGCTTCGAGGTGAGTTTGCTACACTAGATGAAAACGGTATTCCTTATTTAGGGAGTAAAAATGCAAAACATTATTCCCCCGTACTAATAATTCAATATGGATTGATGGCTCATGATTTATTGAAAGAGAATAAAGAAAAAGAATTAAATGAGCAGAGATTTATAACGTGTATAAATTGGTTAGAAGGAAACAAACACGTATTTAATGACGGTATAGTTTGGCGTAGCGTATCCAATAAGCAATATAATTTACCCGATGGCTGGGTTTCGGGAATGTATCAAGGACAAGCAATTTCTATCTATTTAAGAGCATATCAACATTTTCAAAATGAAAGCTATTTAGAAACGGCTAAATTGATTTTTAACTCCTTTAAATATGACTATTCAGAAGGAGGCTTTAAACGAATTGATGAAAACGGACATCTTTGGTTTGAAGAGTATCCAACAAATCCACCGTCTTTTGTGTTGAATGGTTATATATACAGCATATTAGGGATTTATGATTTTTACAGGGTAACACAGGACGGGAAGGCTCTTGATTTATGGAATGAATGTGTCACAACACTTGAAAAAAATCTTCATAAATATGATGTTTGGTATTGGTCTGTTTATGACCAATCTAAAAAACAATTAGTAAGTTATTATTACCAAAAAAATGTTCACGTCCCCTTGATGCAAATAATGTATCAACTTACTGAAAAAGATATTTTTAATAAATATGCTATTAAATGGGAAAAGAGTTTAAATAATTCCTTTCACAGATTTATTACTCAAATTATGTACAGAATTCAACCAAGAATTAAAAAACTAATAAAATGAGAATTATACATCTATTTAAAACGCTATTTTCACTTCTTAAAAGTCCGTCTCCATACTACAACAAAGGAATGAATAGCACCGTTGATGTTTTGTCAGACTTAGTTGAGATTGGTGACAAATTTATTTCTGCACCTGGCTCTATCATTTTGGCACACGATGCAAGTACCATCATTCATTGTGGAAAGTCAAGAGTGGAAAAAACAATAATTGGGAATAATGTATTTTTAGGAGCTAATGCGGTTGTTTTGCCTGGTGTCTGTATTGGAGATAACGTAATTATTGGAGCAGGTTCTGTTGTTACAAAAGATGTTCCGTCCAATATGATTGCCGTTGGAAATCCTGCGAGAGTAGTATCTACAGTAAAAGAGTACATTGCTAAATGTAAGGAACGAGGTGTTTTGTATGAAGTTACACCCGAAGTATTAAAAAAACACGGAACAGGAGTTAAAGCAACAAAAGAGGAAACTACTACTTTAGTGCAAAACATATACGAACAATATAATTCAAAGAATAGAAAAGTTTAATGAGCCAAATTAAAAATTTTATTGTAGAGACTTTACTATACGGTTTTGCAAACGTATTTTCAAGGTTTTTTGCAATGTTATTAATTCCAATTTTCACATCTTACTTAGTAAAAGAAGATTATGCAAATTTTGTAATGTTACAAACTTTATTTTCACTGCTAACATTCTTTTTAGCACTAAACTCTGGTGTTTTTTTCTATTATTACGAATATGACAAGATAAAATACAGAAAAATTGTATTTTCCACTTGGTTTTATTACCAACTTGGTGTTGCTTTTTTAATTCTGCTATTATTATTTTTTACTTCCCCCACTCTTACTAATTATTTTGTCATCAATGAAACAAATTATGACACCATAAAATGGTGCTTAATTTTAGTTGGCGTTCAATTATTTCCATACATTATCAATATTACAAATATTAATTTATTTAGAATTAACCGAGAACCCAAAAAAGTAATATTAATAGTGTTTTTTGAATCATTACTAACCTTATTAATGGTCTATATTTCATTGAAATATTTCAATTCTGGGCTTATTGGTATCGTTCTTGCACAAATATTGAGCAGATTGTTAATCGCTTTATTTTTCACTAAGACTACATCGTTTTATTGGAGTTTATTCAATTTTTCTAAAAAACTTTTAGGTAAAATTTTTGCTTACTCTTGGCCGTTTATTGTTTCAAGTGTTTTTTCAGTTTTATTGAGTGGTGCAGATAAATTTATCGGAGCATCGTTATTAACAAACAAAGAGGATGTTGCGATATTGGCTTTGGCAGCTCAATTAGTAATACCAATAGTTGTATTGGCAGATATGATTCGAATGGCAATAGGTCCTTTTGTGATGTCCATTAGAAAACAAGATGATGCAAATTCGACCTATCAATCTGTTTATGATTTGTCTATTTTTACAGGTAGTATTGTTTTAATTGGCTTAGTGGCGATATCTCCTGTTTTAACTTTACTTTTAGCAGATAAGTCCTATATTAAAGTAATAGAAATAATTCCTTTATTTGCATTAGCAAATGTTATATCGTTGGCGTATCTACAATTTTCAATAAGCATTAATCTTGTAAAAAAGAATATTTACATTATGTATGCTGTTGTTTTAGGTGGTACTTCTGGAATATTAATTAATTTTTTATTTATGAATGATTTTGGGTTTATCATATCTGGTTATTCTCAACTATTTTCCTATCTAATAATGAGTGTGTTTTTATACTTTATTGGACGCAAAATAGCAAATCAGGATTTAAAAATCAAGAATAGTTTAATCATTTTTTCAATTTTAATAAGCTATATTATCCTTATTAATTTCTTTACGGAAAACATTTATAAGAACGAATACTTAGTTTTTATTTCAATCAGCTTCGTGTGTATTTTGTTGATTGCCTTTATTTACATGAAACAACACCAAGTTTCTATTGGTGAGATTTTCTTGATTATTAAAAACAAGATTAGTCCAAAAAAATCTGTTTAACTCCATACATTGATATTTTTTCGCATATCTAAACGCTAAAAATGATAAATTTTCTAATTTATTACAAAAGGTAAGTACGGGTTGGTATAAAATAGAACAATCCTTTTTTGATAGTAACAAATATTGTAACGTAAATATCCATTTTACATCGAAATATCTTACCTTTACCCCGTGCAGTTAGACATTATTCAAGACATATTACGACGTGGCGAAGGACTTACCATTGAGTTCAAGCAAGCAAAAAACAAACTTCCAAAAAGTTTGTTTGAAACCGTGTGTGCGTTTCTGAATAGAGAAGGAGGAACGATTTTATTAGGTGTAGATGATAACGGAAAAATAATAGGAGTCGATACGGATAAAGCAGAAAAACTCTGTAAGGATTTTGCTAATTTATCCAATAGTAGTGATAAATTAAATCCTGTGTTTTTATTGCAACCGACGATTGTAGAGATAGAAAATAAGGAAATTATTCATGTATTTGTTCCGTCGAGTTCCCAAGTACATCAAACGAAAGGAATAGTGTATGACCGAAGTGCAGATGGCGATTTTCAGGTAAAATCGCATATTAAAAAAACAGAGTTATATACCCGAAAAAACAATATTTATACAGAAAATGTTATTTATCCTTATTTAAACGAATCGCATTTTGAACAGGGAATAATCGAAAAAGTACGAAAATTAATTCGAATTAATCGTCCTGCACATCCGTGGTTAGAAGCAGAAGGAATTGAATTTTTTAGATTGGCAGGATTGTATCGAACAGATTTACTAACAAATACAGAAGGATTTACTTTAGCAGCGTTACTGTTGTTCGGAAAGGAAGAGAATATTGTAAGTATGCTTCCTCACTACAAAGTAGAAGCTTTGTTACGAGTAAGAGATACTGAACGTTACGATGACCGATTAACAATTCGAACAAATTTAATCGGTTGTTATGAACAACTTATGGGTTTTGTTGCGAAACATCTACCCGATAAATTTCATTTAGAGGGTGATACACGGATTTCTCTCAGGGAAAATATTTTTAGAGAAGTTATTGCTAATTTATTAATGCACAGAGAATACATCAATCCTCGTGTTTCGACCTTCGAAATTTTTCCAACGAGTTGCGTTGTCAAAAATGCAAATAAACCTCATTTATATGGCTGTTTAGAACCATCTAATTACGAATCGTTTCCTAAAAATCCACATCTTGCAAAATTCTTTGTTCAAATTGGGCGAGCGGAAGAATTAGGAACAGGAATTAGAAAGATTTTTAAGTATTGTGAATTGTATTCAGGAGGTTTGCCAAACGTGAACGAAGGAGATATTTTTGAAGTTACAGTACCTGTTTTAACTACCACAAAAACTACCACAAAAACTACCACAAAAACTACCACAAAAACTACCACAAAAACTACC
>DAOMPZ010000019.1:22618-25591 GCA_035445045.1 Crocinitomicaceae bacterium
ACAAAAATAAGAAGCCAACTACTTGATTATATGCACGTTAATCCAAATACTTCAATCAAAAAAATGGCTGATTTTTTTGGACTTTCAAGAGAAGGTATTCGCTACCACATAAATAAATTGAAAGCAGATAATAAATTGATGTATCAAGGTTCTCTTAGAGCAGGTAAATGGGTTGTCTTAAATAAAGAAGATATAAAATGAAAAAAATCCTCATTCTCGCTTACGATTTTCCTCCATACATTTCCGTTGGAGGCTTGCGACCACATTATTGGTATGAACATTTTAAAGAAATGGGTATTTACCCAATTGTTGTTACACGAAATTGGAATCCCATACACGGCAATGCGTTAGATTACATTCAACCGAGCCACACCAACGAAGTTGTAATTGAAGAAACAGACAAAGGTACACTTATCAAAGCTCCCTACAAAGCAACACTTTCCAACCGTTTGAATTTGAAAGGCAAAAACGGCAAATTCTTTAATATATTAAAAAAAATAAGTACAGGTTGGAATGAGATAGGGCAATGGTTTCTTCCAATAGGAACAAAATATGAACTTTATAAAGTCGCAAATACTTATTTAAAAGAAAATAAAGCAGATATTATTTTAGCAACAGGCGAACCATTTGTATTGTTTCGGTATGCCTCAAAATTGTCCAAAGAATTTGATATTCCTTGGATAGCAGATTATCGAGACCCATGGAGTAATAATTCATTACGAAGTAAAACAAAACTTTCTTTTTGGTTCAATAAACGGAATGAGCAAAAAGCGTTGGCTAACGTTACGCATATTAGCACCGTATCGGATTTTTTTAAAAAAAAAATAGAGTTGATTTTAGGCGAAAAACCAATTTCTATTTTCCCGAACGGCTATAATGAAGATGCTTTTACGAAAATTGAACCTATTCCACAAAACAACAAAATCCTAACCATTTCCCTTGCAGGAACACTATATGATTGGCATCCATACAAACTTTTTTTAGAAACAGTTGACATTTATTTACAGAAAAACACCTCTAAGCAATTAAAAATTGAATTTTTCGGCATTAACAAAGCAAACGAAATTAAGCACATTATTGAGCAATCAACTTGTTTAAAAGATACTGTTTTTATCTATCCCCGAATGGCTAATCAACAACTTTTAACCAAAATGGCAGAAAGTAATGTGTTGTTGTTGTTTAATGATTATTCAATTCTGGGAACAAAAATTTATGATTGCTTGGCTCTTAATCGTAAAATAATACTTTGTTTTGAAGAAGATAAAGAAGCAACTAAACTGAAAGAACAGTATTACAATGTTTCTGCAATAGCAGGTTTAAGCGAGCGTTTACAAGCAGATCTAATCCAAGAAACAAAAAGCGGAATAGTTGTGAAAAATACTGTTCGTCTTGAACAAGTTTTAGATGAACTTTTTTCTGAATTTCAACAAAACGGAATGATAGAAAGTCATACGGTTGGTACAGAAAATTATTCACGTAAATTGCAAACGGAAAGACTGGTTGAAGTCCTAAAAGGAACTTTCGTGAATCCGCAAGATAAATTTTCATCAAAATGAAATGCGTTATTCAGAGAAAAAAAAACTATCTTTGTTCAAATTACGTCTTAGTATAAAAATAACATCATGAAAAATCTTACTTATGCTTTGCTAACACTTTTTATTTCTTTAGCAGGAAATGCGACTATTTTAACCGTCAATAATAACAACCCGTCACCTGGACAATATTCTGATTTGCAAGTAGCTATTGATGCTGCTAATGCAGGTGATACTCTGTTAATCCATCGTTCGCCAACGTCTTATGGTAATGCAACCATTACAAAACAATTGACATTGATTGGAGAAGGTGTTTTAACTAATAAAGCTCCTTTAACTACTGATATTAATATCGGAACTATTTTGCTAACCTTTAATTCAACAACCTTGACTGATGCGTCTCATTCAAAATTAGTTGGACTTAGAATTGCGACCCTAAATGTTTATGAAAAAGATGCTACATTATTAAATTCAGTAGATTCCGTTTCTATTATGTATTGTAGATTAGTAACCGTAAATATAAAAAATAATGTGAATGGGTTAACCATTACTAATTCTATGATAAGTACAGTGTCGAGTGGTTACTTATATAATAGTGTTTTTAAATACAATCTAATCGCTACGATATCTTCTTCAAACTCAATTGGGGCAAATAATTTATTCATGAACAACATTATTTTCACGCGATTATCTTTAATAGGAGGGATTGTGGCTAATAATGTTTTTTATTGTACAACATCAGTTCCTTTTGCGCTATTAGCTAAAAACACTATCTTTTCAAATAACATCATGTATGGAGAAATAACCCCTTTTGTACCAACCGACTTTAGTACGAATGGCAATACTTCTGCGGATAATAAAATTAATGAAAATCCTTTGTTTGTTAATCCTATCGCTTTTACTGCCTTATTCGCCTACTCCCACACCTCCCCAGCCGCTGGTCCTTTTGCTGATTTCCACTTGCAAGCAGGTTCGCCAGCTATTGGTGCAGGAACAGACGGAAAAGATTTAGGAATTTATGGCGGTTCAACACCATGGAGAGATGGCAGTACAACTGATTCGCGTTACCGTTACTATCCATTACCCGATGCTGTACCTGTTATTACAGGTATAACCGTTCAAAACCCTGTGGTAAACGAAGGAGGAAACTTGCAGATACAGTTGAACGCAACAACTGCTCCGTAAGTTTTTCAAATCCTTCAGAAAGGTAATTAATTTCTATTCCCAAAGGGAAAAAGACTGTCAGTAGTACAAGGTTTTTTATTCATAGAATAAAATTAATAATCGGTTTGCCAAGATAGTATATAAAACTTCAAATCTTGAATAAACTTTAGGCATTAAATCTTATTTTTTCTTTGTTCTTTTTTCCGTAAAAAGAACCAAAACCTCGTCGCCACGATTTATTTCGACACCCAACTCTTCCTTGTTAGCGAAAAGAACA
>DAOMPZ010000020.1:0-513 GCA_035445045.1 Crocinitomicaceae bacterium
GTTGTAACTGGTCGGAATCGCTTGAAACTAATGCCTCTGTCGATGTTAACATGACCGATGCAGTGACGGGAACAAAAAAAATCCAACTGCTCGGTTTGGATGGTCAATACACGCAAATCCAGTTTGAAAATATTCCTGCCTTGCGAGGCTTGGAAATTCCCATGGGTTTAAATTCCGTTCCTGGAACATGGATAAATGCCATTCAAATTACCAAAGGAACAGGAACGGTTGTCAATGGCTATGAGTCAATGGCGGGGCTGATTAATGTCGAGTTTTTGAAAGGTCACGATTTGCCACCGCTTTTGGTCAACGTTTACGGAAATATCTTTGGACGTTTTGAGGCAAATGTGCAGTCAGGAATAGAAATTGGCAAAAAAGAAAAGTGGAATACGGGAATTTTTGCACATTATTCCGAAAATTTCATGGAAATGGACCAAAACAAGGACGGTTTTCGAGATATGCCTGTCGGACGGTTGTTTTCAGCGATGAATAAATGGAATTATTCGGGCGAAA
>DAOMPZ010000020.1:529-24451 GCA_035445045.1 Crocinitomicaceae bacterium
TCAATTTACGGCAAGAGCGTTCCACGAAAACAAATTTTCGGGTCAGACAAACACATTCCGCAATGATTTTGCCACACGTTACGGCACAGAGCTTAAACAATCGGGGATTGAATTTTCGTCCAAAACAGGGTTTATGTTCAAAAAGGTTTACCGTAGTTTGGGCGTTATTTTGAACTACAAATACCACGATTTGGATTTCAATTTGTCAAATACGGACTTTAGTGGTTTTCAAAATCGTTTTTACGGAAATGCGATTTATGACGATATTTTCGGAACGACGGCTCACAAATACCGCACAGGTTTGAGTTTTGTCTATGACGATTTGAACCAACGTTTAACACAGCGAGGAACTCCGATGAAAGATATTCGTGTTGATGTTGTACCTGGTGCATTTTTTGAATATACGTACACAGGTATTCGTTTCACAGGCGTTGCAGGTGTTCGTTATGATTACCACAATCAGTTCAAAAGCATGTTGTCGCCACGCTTTCATGGGAAATTTATCGTGACGGAAAAAACCGATTTGCGCTTTACCGTTGGACGAGGTTGGCGCACGCCGAATTACATTGTGGACAATTTGTCACTGTTGGCATCTTCCCGAAATTGGATTGCCAATCAAGCGTTAAAACCCGAAGTTTCGTTGAATGGTGGAATGTCTGTTGTACAACGTTTTACCTTATTTTCACGACCGTCCAATGTCGTTGTCGATTACTATTACACATTTTTTGAACGCCAATTGGTTGTGGACAGAGATGTTCAGTTTAACGAAGTTATTTTTCGTAATTTAGAGGGAAAATCATTTTCGCACGCTTTGCAAATAGAGTGGGAGAGTGAGCCTGCCAAAAATTTCTTTATCCGTTTGGCGTACAAGTATTTGAACATTCAATCGCAGTATGGTGCAAAAATGCAACAGCAAGTTTTAGTTCCACAACACCGTGGTTTGCTGAATTTGAGTTACAAAACACGTAACAAACGGTGGGAATTTGACTTAACAGGACATCTTTACGGAAATTCAAGACTACCTGTTTATGAAGAAAATGGCGTACTTATTTCCCAAAAATGGACACCTGTTTACCCGATTGTCAACAGCCAAGTGACACATATTTATCGCAATTGGGATTTTTACATTGGCATTGAAAACATGACAAACTTCCGTCAGAAAAACCCAATTGTTGATGCACAAAATCCATTTGGAACAACTTTTGATGCGACACAGGTTTGGGGTTCGATTATGGGAACGAACGTGTACGCAGGAATTAGATTTACATTAAAACATAAAAAAGATGAAGACAAACATTAAATTAATCGTAGGAGCATTTTTCCTCCTTATCAGTATGAACGTTTCGGCTCAAAAACAACCGAGTACGCTCACAAAAACGTTCAAAACATCGGCGAATTGTAGTATGTGCAAGGATAGAATTGAAGACCGATTAAATTACGTCAAAGGCGTTGTTTATTCGGAGTTAGACACACCAACCAAAATGCTGACAGTCAAGTGGCGACCAAAGAAAATTTCAGAAACCGAAATCAAAACAATCGTTTCACACATCGGTTACGATATTGATGAAGTTCCTGCAAATGTCGAAAATCAAAGTAAATTGCCAAGTTGTTGCAAGCCGAATGCGGTGTGTGAGCATTGAGGTTTAGATATTTCAAAAAAGAGGGTGCCTGACTTTTCGGACACCCTCTTTTTATTAAAAAATCCTATGTTTATGCTTTTTACTTTACACTTTTGGAGTATTTTGATTTACACTTTTGGAGTATTTTGATTTACAGATTTTACCTATTTCCTTTTGCTCGATTATGTGTTTTACATAACATTTCGCAGTTGTTACTATCAGTTGCTCCGCCTTTGCTCCAAGCCGTAACGTGGTCGGCATCCATGTCTTTTAAACTCCAAATTTTCGTTTTGTTAGCATCGTGTCCGATTGCGCAAAGTGAACAGTTTGACGTTCCGTTTTGTTCGGCGGTGGCTGTTTGTTTGGCATAAACGGATTTTTTAGTTGCCTCGTCAAAAATACGAACGTCTAAAAGTTTGGTGTCTGTCGAACCTCCCAAGATAAACTCAAAAATACCTTTTCTGTTTTTTACGTACGAGTCGGCGTAAAGTTCTTTGACTTGCTGGGAAACTGTTTGTGGATTGTACGGTTGTTTTCGGTAAGTTTCGTAAAGTCGCCCCCATTCCAAACCTCGCATTTCGCTTTCAACGGCTGTAAACACCGTCGAAACCCAATCAATTACGCTGTTAAAATACGTTTTCAGTTCGTTGATGTTCGTATCAAAACGATGTTTGCTCATGTACTCGCTAACATTTCCTTTGCTGACCCAATCCAAGGCACATTCTAAAAATTCTTGTCGGTTGGCACTGCCCGAAACATAAGCACTCCATTTTTGAATGTTTGCATTTTGACTGTTGCTAAATTCTTCCTTGCCGAGCGTTACGAACGTTCCCGAATAAACAGCGTTCAACAGTTCTTGCGCATTGAGCGGAACGCCTGCAATATTTATCGTTTTAAACCATTCTTTGATTTCGCTTTCCGTTCCCTCACATTCGTAAATCAACAGTTTTGTTTGCAAAATCAAGTCTTGTTTGTCTTTGGCAATACCGCTAAAATATTGCTCCATTCCGTTTTCTTTTATGGCAAATTTGTTCGTTACAAACCGCCCGATACTCGTGATGCGTTGCTGTCCGTCCAACACTTCGAGGTTGTTATCTGCAACTTTGTTGAAGTAAATCAAACCCAAGGGATAACCTTTAAGAATGGACTCGATAACGGCAACATCACGTTTTCCGTCTGCGTAAATGTAATTGCGTTGGTATTCGGGTTGAATGGTCAACGTTCCCGACAAGCCAAACAAGCCTTTGCCCTCTAACTCGTTGTAAACAAAACCCTCGCATAAAGCCTTAACAGTAATGTCTGTTCTTAATGTTGTTTTCATTTATTTTCTATGTTTGATTAAAATTCTAAAATATGGACATTTTCCATTTATTGATAAATCTTTATCATCATTTCCTTTTCTAAATTTTATTATCTCAAATTGCTCAGGCGAATATTTATCCAAAAAACTAATTGGAACACCCATAACTCCATCATAATCATTGGGGATAGCATCTGTAAAAGGAACTTCTATCGCATCATAATTGTCATATTTTTGATATTCGTTTTCTTTGATTTGTTTGTGCTTGCTAAATTTAATATTGTCTTGCATTGTCATTAAAGGTATCGGTTGATGTCGTCTTCCGTGGTCTATGTTTGTAAACCAACAAGAATTATTTATACCAATACAAATTTCATTTTCGATTTTTTTCCACCAAGAGCCTTCTGGTCTCTCTTGACTTACACGTGTTGCATATTCTATATTAGAAGTTCTAAAATACATTGCTTGACTGGTTGATTTTACTCCCATCCACATTTTATCGTTTTTAATCAAAGGAAAGACTTCTTTGTAAGTTATCGCATTCATATTCCCAATAATTAAAAATTGTTTTTCTGCTTCAACTATCCAAGCCAAAAATTCACGAAACAATGAAAAAGGCGGATTGGTAATAATGATGTCGGCTTCATCTCGTAGTTTTTTGATTTCGTCACTCTTAAAATCGCCGTCGCCTTGGAGGTATGTCCATTCCAAATCGTTTACGTCAATTTTTCCGTCGCCTGTTTTATCGTGTGTGAGTGTAAAAATCTTGCCGTTTATAATGGTTTTTGTTTGGTCAAATTGTGGGTCGTTTGTTTCAAAAAGCGTAGGTTGATAACCGCCTTTGTGTGCTTTGCTGTCGGGAGCATAACTGGTACTAATCAATTTTTTAAGTCCGAAACGTTCAAAGTTTTGAGCAAAAAATTTAGTAAAATTGCTCCATTCGGGGTCGTCACACGGTAATAAAATGGTTTTGCCTCGAAATACGTTTGGGTTGTAGTCTAAATATGCCGTAATTTCTTTTTCAATGTCGATATATTGCGTATAAAATTCATCGTTTTTAGAATCTTTTGCTTTGTGTAAATTTTTGTTTTGCGCTGTTTCTACCATAATTTAAGAGTTTCAGCTTAAAACTCTTAATCGGTAAGCAATAAAAAAGGGCGGAACTGCCGTTTTACTTACTTAAAATCAAGGTACGTAGGAGAACCCATCACACAAATAAGCAAAACAAACAGTTCACGCCCAAGCGGACGTGAACTTTCTCAAGCTTATTCTCGTGTGATATTAGAAATTTCCTACGTTTCTGATTTTGAGAATAAGAGCTAAAAGCTCAATATTTTAATATTTTAAATTTTCTTTTTTTTAATTCATTTAAACATTTTTGTTTGGGTGTAAAAGTAAGGAATTTTTTCAGCTTTTGTCGAAAATCAAAGTAAATTGCCAAGTTGTTGCAAGCCGAATGCGGTGTGTGAGCATTGAGATTCATATTCATATAGTCGATTTATCGCTTGCCTTTCCGCCTAAAAACATTACTTTTGCACGTACTCTTGTGTGTGTGCGAAGCAAATTCATCTATGTCAGTTAAAAAACGTATTCGGTTTATTATTAATCCAATATCAGGAATTGGAAAGAAAAACCAATTACCCGATTTGATTGAAACGTTTTTAGACCACGATAAGTACGAATATGAAATTCAATTAACGGAATACCGCAAGCACGCCCGACAAATCGCTATCAACTCCAGCAAAGAAGGTTTTGACATCGTTTGTGCCGTTGGTGGCGACGGTTCGGTGCATGAAGTAGGAACAGGATTAATCAACACAAATACAACGCTTGCCATTATTCCGACAGGTTCGGGAAACGGCTTAGCTCGCCATTTAAAAATCCCCTTGGAAATTATTCAATCAATCGAATGTATCAACGATGGATTTACGTCTAAAATCGACACCGTAACCGCAAACGGAACGCCTTTTTTGGGTTTTGGCGGTTTTGGTTTTGATGCCGTTGTTGCCAAACGTTTTGACGAATATCACAAACGCGGTTTTTCGAGTTATATCAAATTGGTGTTTCAAGAATTTTTCAAATACAAAGCCAAAGAAACAGTCATCACATTAGACAACAAAATCATTCGTGGCGATTATTTTTTGTGTAGCATTGCCAATTCCTCGGAATTAGGAAATGGATTTTGCTTGTCACCAAAATCGCAACTTGATGACGGAAAAGCCGAACTTTGTTTGTTAAAACCCGTTTCGTTTTGGTCTGTTCCAAAATTAGTTTTGGACTTCTTTACTAGCAAGGCACACACCAACAAAAACATTGAAATTCACGCTTTTTCAACCGCTAAAATTCAGATCAAAGACAGCATTGCACACTTTGACGGCGAACCGTTTGAAATGGCAAATGACATAGAAATAGCAATAAAATCAAAAAGTTTAAATATCTTAGTAGGCAAAAAATATCATGAAATTCATCGAAACTGACTTAGAAACAGTGTTGTCGCATTTTGACAACCTTTCTGCCGATACCAAACCCAAATGGGGAACAATGTCTGCCCAACAAATGGTGGAACATTTAACGCACACCCTTGAAATTGCCATGGGAATGCACCAATATACACCGTTAATAAAAGCGGAAGATTACGACAAAATGCGTGCGTTTATCAACTCGGACAAACCGTTACCACGTAATTTCAAAGTAGAATTTGCATCAGAAAATCCTCCGTTAATACACGAAGAAATCGAATTAGCGATTGATACTTATTGCGATGCGTGGTTGGAATTTGAAACACTATTTGCTGAAAATCCTACACTCGAAACGATGCACCCAAATTTTGGAATGTTAAATTATGAATTGTGGAACACCTTGCACAGCAAGCATTTAACACATCATTTCACACAATTTGGATTAATAGCAGAATAAAAATGGTAATTGGAATTTGTGGCGGTAGCGGTTCGGGGAAGACAACCCTTTTGAGATTATTGGAAAAGCATTTTAAGGCTTTAAATCCAACGGCTTTTTCATTGGATAATTATTATAAACCTATTCATTTACAGAGTATTGACAGCAATAACGAAGTAAATTTTGACCTGCCGACAGCGTTAGACACAACCTTGCTTTTTAACGATTTCAATACGCTCGTTTCGGGATTTCCTGTGACCGTCAAAGAATATCATTTTAACAATCCACCTGACAAACAGACCTTTGTCACATTGCAACCGTCACCGATTATCATTATTGAGGGATTGTTTTTGTTTCATTACGAAGAAATCCGAAGTAAATTAGATTTTTCGATTTTTGTCGATGTCAATCATGTAGCGCAGTTGGAACGTCGTCTTTTGCGTGACCACACCACACGAGGTTATTCCAAAGATGCCATTTTGTACCAATGGGACAATCACGTGATGCCTGCTTTTAACCAATATTTGTTGCCGTACAAAAGCTCGGCAGATTTTATTTTTGTCAATGAAAATGACGTACAAAAAGAATTTAGTAAATTAGTAGCTCAAATAGAACACACAAATACATTTCAAGAACTTGTTAAACTTCATTAAAAAATATCATTCTCCGTTGCTTTTTGCAGTTGCGCTCATCTTATTGATAGGCGTTTCTTATACAGCGTTACACCGTGATTACGAGGGCGCAAGAAAGCAATTTCAGAAAGTTTTTAATCAAAAAAAACAAGATTTAGACAATTATGTCGCAACGATTTCAAGCTATCCAAACAGTGATACAATCCAATATTTGCGACACCCATTTTACACGCACGTTTACGTTCACGATTCACTCACGTATTGGAGTACCAACAAACAACCTGTGCCACAATATGCCAATCATCAGTTTCCTGCAAACGGCATTATTCACAGTCAAAACGGCTGGTATTACACAAAAACGATTGAAAAAGATTCTGTGAAAATTTGTGCATCGTTTTTAATTCGGTCGAGTTATGCGTACGAAAATAAGTATTTGCGCAACGATTTTAATTCCGATTTTCAGTTTCCATACAAAGGTTACATCACATTAGACAAAGAAAATGCCTTGCCGATTTACTCGGAAAATCAATTCATGTTTGGAGTTGTGCCGTATGATTTTCAAAACATCAAATCGTATTATTCGGACAGTATTTTTGGCTTGCTGATTTTAAGTTTGTTCTTTTTTCTCATTTCTATAGCACAGTATTTAAGACGAAAAAACAACTTTGTCAAGCTCTTGGCGATTGCGTTGATTTTGTGGATAAGGTATCAATCTATTCAAGGAAACTGGTTTGCGATTTACAGTGAAATTACCGCTTTCCAACCGACTTTATACGCCTCTTCTTCCTTATTTCCGTCCTTTGCAGATTTGTGGATAAACATTTTGGTTCTTATTGGCGTACTCAAAATAGTGTTTAATTTACTCCTACCTTTTGACAAAGAACATACGAAAAATGTCTTGTGGCGTGGTTCAATCGCAGGAATTTTCATTATCGCTCTTTTGATTTTCAATGATTTCATTTTCAAAGGATTAATTGAAAACTCGTCGATTAATTTAGAAGTCAACAAATTGTTTGGGTTAAATTATTATTCGTTTTTAGCCTTGACGATTGTCGGATTTTTATTTTATGAAACGTTGATTTTCTTGCGTAGAATTATCAATTTTTATCAGGAAAATGACATTTCAAAACTTGCTAAATGGCTTACAATAAGTATTTTAATATTAGTTTATGCACTTGTAAATCTCATTTATCACACGGCATTTAGCGATTGGGGAATTATTATTTTGGTGTTGTTACTGTTCTTCTTGATTTGCGAACAAAACCGAAAAGAATTACCGAATTACACGATTATCATCATTTTGTTTTTGTTTTCCATTCATAGTTTCAGCGTTTTGCAAAATTATTTGGACAAAAAAGAGAAATTAGAACGTAAATTGTTAGCCAATCAACTTGCTTCCGACCAAGATATTTCAACGGAAATTGAATATAACAATATTTCAGGAATAATCCGTGAAGATGATTATCTTATCAAACTTTTAAAAGAAAACAGAACTGTTAGTCCGAGTGGATTACAGCAGAATTTAGAAAAACGATATTTCACAAATTTTTGGGAACAATATGAAATTAACTTTTTCCTATTCAACCGAAAAAGCGAATCGCTGTTGAATTTCTCAAACAACCAAACAGCAAGTATTAAGAATTTGGATAAAATTATTACGTTCAATTCCGTACCTTCCGAAATGGACGAAAATATTTATTTCATCAAGAATTTTACCAGCCAATATGCGTACATTATCAAACAACGCATCGAAAAAGACAACGTTTTTTATGGCTTTTTGTACGTTGCTCTAAAAACAAAAAAAATCCCCGAGAATATCGGTTATCCACGACTTTTAATTTCCTCAAAATCAAAAGTTTTTGACGTTTTGGAAAACTATTCGATTGCGAAATACTACAATCAAAAATTAGTTTACAATTACGGAAATTTCATTTTTCCGTCTGTCAATACGAATTTTGCAGAACTCCTCGGCGAACGCCATGAAAGCTTTATAAACAAGCGAGATTACAATCATTATCTTTACAAACGTACGGATATGGATATGATTGCCATTTCTAAACCGAGCAATTCGACGTTTCATTTCTTGACTTCGTTTGCGTATCTTTTCTGCTTTTACGGACTTCTGTTGTTGCTTCCGTTAAGTGAAAAACTCGTTTTCCAACGTAAATGGCGCATACTTCCAACACTTGCACTTCGTATTCAGATTTTACTTTTGGGCATCGTTTTGATTACGCTTTTTGCTTACGGAATTGGTTCGGGTGTGTTTATTCAAAAACAATACAACGAGATTACCAACCAACACATCAAAGACAAATTAACGTCTATCGTGGTGGATTTGAATAACTTATACGCAACAGATACAAGTGCTTTTGATGCACAAGCAAGCGATTTACTCGAAGTGCGTTTGCAAAATTTATCTCGTGTTTTTTCAACAGACATCAATATTTTTTCGCCGAATGGTTATTTGCTGGCGACTTCACGTCAAAAGTTGTTTAACAGCGGTTTGGTCAGCGAGCAGATGAATGCACGTGCTGTCAAACACATTAACGAGTATAACAATAGCGAATATATTCATACCGAAAATATTGGCGGACTTTCTTACACGTCGGGTTATGCACCGATTTACGATGTTGATGATGCCAAAATCGCTTTTGTAAACCTGCAACAATTTGGGCAACAAGAGCAATACGAACTGCAAATTGAGAATTTCTTGGTTTCGATTTTGAACATTTTTATTCTATTGTTGGCATTTATAACGATGTTTACCTTGTTTATTTCCAATTGGATAACCTTGCCTTTGAAAAAATTGCAAGCATCTATCGAGAATATCCGCTTCGGAAAATACAACCAACCGATTGAATATCAAGGGAAAGACGAAATTGGCGAATTGGTAACGAAATACAACGAAAAGTTACAAGAATTAGAATATACGGCGCAACAATTAGCGCAAAGCGAGCGTGAAAACGCGTGGAAAGAAATGGCAAAACAAGTGGCGCACGAAATCAAAAATCCATTGACACCAATGAAATTGCGCTTGCAACATTTCCAACGAATTTTTGAAAGTCCCGAAACAGTTGACAAAGACCAAGTGAATAAAATTGTCGAGTCCATGGTGGAACAAATCGACACACTGGCGAACATAGCCAACGAATTTTCGACCTTTGCCAAAATGCCAAAATCAAATTTCAACACAGTTGATTTAGTGAAAACGGTGCAAAATGTCAAAGAAATTTTCCAAGCATCTATTGACTCCGAAATTGAGTTTTTCCACGCTAAACGGGAGTGTTTGACCTTGGGCGACAAAGATTTGTTATTGCGTGTTTTTAACAATTTAATTCAAAATGCTTTGCAATCTATTCCCGAAAATCGAACGCCAAAAATTCGTATTTTTATCCAAAAGCAAGACGACCAATGGTTGATTGACATTTCTGATAATGGTTCGGGTATTTCGGAAGAAAATCAAAAGAAATTATTTACGCCATATTTCACAACCAAAACCAAAGGAACAGGCTTGGGACTTGCCATGGTTAAACAAATTATTGATATGCACGAGGGAACGATTAGTTACGAAACTTCGGCAAAAGGCACGACTTTTTACGTGACATTGAGGGTGGTTTAAGTTTTAACCATACTCGCTTATAAAGCCAAAAATTTCACAGGCAACCGTTCGCATAGACGAAATAAATAAAGCGGTTGTTACCACTTATGACATTAATCATATTTTAATTCTCACAAAACAATTACCTTTGTGTTGTTGATAGAATAGAATTTGAAAAATCATCAACCTTGTCTCTTTCTTGAACGTTATTGATGTATGAACTTTAAAATTGTAATGCCATGAACGTAAAATTATTTTTTTTAGGACTTCTTTTCGTAGGAATAGTTTCTGCGCAAGAAGAATTTTCGTTTCAGTTGTATTTTGAAGATGCGATAGGAAATAGAGATACTATTACATTAGGCTACGACCCTTTGGCAACCGATACGATTGATGTTGCCTTTGGCGAAGAAAATATTTTAAACCAGCCGTGGAGTGATAGTACGCTTGATGTGAGGATTACAGATAAAATGCCAACTATTTTATATGATTGGCTTGGGCAAGAAACATTTAGAACAAAAAAACAAATTGTTGAAAGTTATTGTATGACTACATCATGGGAGGGAAGACGAGTTTTTGTAGATGTTAAAAATGCTGTTTTTCCGATAACGATGTCGTTTGATACGCAACTTTATCAAGACAGTTGTGTACATGGCTCAACAATGGATGTACTCGACCCCGAACTTCACATAGATCCTGTTGAAGGTCCGCCCGAATATTTCTTTGATTGGATTTTTTACAAGAAAAATTGGAATAATGGACACTATACGCCTTATTCTCGCAATGTTTCTGAGTATTCAGAATTAATCTACAAAGACGTTGATGATAAACACATTTTTACCTATCTCATTACGTTACAAGACAACCGCTGGGTAACATTGAATAGTAATGATTTACCCAAAGAAAATTTTCAGATTTATCCCAATCCAACAACCGATATTGTAACGATTGATATTGCAAACAACGATAAGGGCGAACTTCTTATTTATCAATTAGACGGAACATTTATACGCAAACAATCGCTTTTATCAAGCAGTAATGTTGTTTCGATTCGTGATTTGAATACAGGCGTTTACTTCTTTGAAATAAATAGCGATAAAGGAACGGCAACAAAGAAGATTATTAAAAATTGAAAATTCTTAAAATTTTGGCAGTTTAAACGTTCTTTTCGTAAAAAGTCGTAATTTTACTACTTCATTTTATTAAAGGAATTTTTATGAAAAGAATTTTTGGAATTTTAGTGTTGTCAATCACAGGTTCTTTGTTCGCCCAAAATGGTTATCCGATTTTTCAAGACCCAATTAATGTCACACAATACAAACTCAAAAATGGTTTAACGATTGTTCTTTCAGAAAACCACGATAAACCAACCGTAAAAGGCGCTGTCATTGTCAAAGCTGGTGGAAAAAACGACCCTAGTGACGCAACAGGAATGGCGCATTACTTGGAACACATGCTCTTCAAAGGAACGCAAACCTTGGGAACAACGGATTTCAAACAAGAAAAAGTTTACTTGGATAAAATCGACTCGCTTTACGAAGAATTAGGCAAATCAAAAGATGCCGACAAGCGATTGTCTATCCAAAAACAAATCAACGAACAATCTATTTTGGCAGGCAAATTTGCCATTCCGAACGAAATGGACAGAATGTTATCCGAAATTGGCGGAACAGACGTTAATGCATTCACGTCCAACGATATGACGGTTTATCATAACGAATTTCCGTCTAATAAAATGGAAGAATGGTTGAGCATATACAGTCACCGTTTTGTTGATCCTGTTTTTCGCTTGTTTCAATCGGAATTAGAAACTGTTTACGAAGAAAAAAACCGTGGAAACGAGTCGCCATTTAACTATGCAATGGAAGTTTTTCTAAAGAATTTCTTTAAAAATCACCCTTACGGAACGCAGTCTGTTATTGGCGAAACGGAGCATTTAAAAAATCCATCTTTGCTAAAAATGTACGACTATTTCAATACGTATTACGTAGCGAACAACATGATTTTGTGTTTGACGGGCGATTTTAACACCGAACAAATTCGTCCTTTGATTGATGAGTATTTCTCGAATTGGCGTACAGGTGTTGTTCCGAAATTCCCTGAATACAAAGAAGATGACTTCAAAAAAGGAGAATCCGTAACCATTAACGCAACACCGATAAAATTGTTTGCTCGTGGTTATCGCACACCAAAATTCGGGACGTACGATGCTTTGGCAATGGAAATTGTAACCAACATTTTGAGCAACGGTCAAAGTTCGGGTTTATTTGATGAAATCGTGAGTGACGGCGAAATTATGGCATTGGAAGCATTGCCGTTTACCATGGGCGATTATGGCGCAACGATTTTCTTGACTATTCCTAAAATTTTAGGGCAATCGTTTGAAAAAGCAAATGGCGTTTTGGACAAGGCGATTGAAAAATTAATTTCGGGAAATTTCTCTGACGAACTTTTTGAAGGTGCTAAAAATGAATGGATTTTAAATTTTGAACAAGCACTTGAAAGCAACGACAGTCGTATGTATATGTTAGCAGAAGTGTATGGAAACGGTATGGAATGGTTTGAATACGTCAATTATGCCAAAGCGATTAAGGAAATTACAAAACCGCAATTAGTAGAAATTGCCAAAATGTATTTCTCTAAAAATTACTTTACGTTGTATTCCAAAATGGGAAAAATGAAACCCGAAAAATTGTCCAAACCTGCGTTTGAACCTGTTATTCCGAACAATGAAACACACTCCGAGTTTTACGACAAATGGGCGCAAATCAACAGCAGCGTTGAGCCAAAAGAAATTATATCGCTTAAAGACAGCATTTATTTTGATACGGTACATTGCAGTATTCCAGACACCGATGGCATCGAACTGAAAATGGTCAAAAATCCAATTAACGCTATTTTTAATTTAGACATCGTTTGGGAAATGGGTTATCGCCAAAATCCCGAATTGGAATTATTGACGGCATTTTTGAACAGCTCAACCGCTTATGGTATTTCATTATTTGATTTTAAAAACGAATTGTACAAACTCGGAACAACAATTGATTGGTCGGTTGACGATCATGAATTAACGTTAAGTATTACAGGATTAAACGAAAATTTAGAACAAAGTTTACGTACCATTTCAGAGTTACTAATCAATCCTGTAATTAGAGAAAAACAAATTAAAACTGTTGGAAAACAAGTTTTTACCGCTCGAAAGCTCGAAAGTAATGAAATGCAGATGCAAAGTAGAATTTTATCCGAATACACGCTACTTGAAAGTAATTCAAAATATCTCAAACAGCCGTCTTACAAAGATTTCAAAAAGATGAGCATGGATAAATTTGGTAAACTTTATGAGTTGTTAGCAACTTACAACGTTCACATAAATTATGTCGGAAATGCGAAAGCCAGTGAATTAAAAGCATATATAAATAAATTGGAAATTCGTAATGGTTCGGAAACAAGTAAAAACTATGTTTATCAATATGTAAAAACACCAAACACAGTTTATTATTTGAACGACAGTAAAGGTGTTCAATCGCATATTACATTTGTGAATGCTGGCGAAAATTTCAACAAAGAAAATGAGTTAAAAACAATGGCGTTTAACTTTTATTTCGGTAGCGATATGTCGTCGCTTTTGTTTCAAGAAATTCGTGAATTTAGAAGTTTAGCGTATGGAACGTATGGTATTGTGAAGTCTGCAAAAAACAGCAAAAACAACAACATTTTCTTGTCGTATGTTGGGTGTCAAGGCGATAAATCTCCCGAGGCGTTAGATTTACTTTATTCGTTAATCAAAGAAATGCCTGTAAAATCCGAGCGAGCATCGTCCGTAGAAAAATCTGTAAAAAATGCGATTGAAAATTCAAACCCAAGTTTTAGAGATTACAACGAACTTTACGAGCAATCGCTTGCCAAAGGTTATGACGACAATTTTAATTTGTATTTAGCGAAGCAATTACCGAATTTAAAATTCAACGACGTTATTGATTATTACAATAAAAATGTTCAATCGTTGCCACTTCGCTTGGGCGTTGTCGGAAACAAAAGTAAATTCGACCCAACCATTTTGAACAAGTACGGAAAAGTTACGAATGTGAAATTGAAGAAGATTTATAAAATATAGTTAAGAGTGCAGATAGTTAAGGCTGTAGATACGAGGCGAAAATTGAGGATTATCTTAAAACTTTATGCTATCTTAACGAAAAAAATAGTAATTTTGCAGTCCAAGAAATTTTCAAGATGAGTGACGCTATCAAACACGAGTGTGGAATTGCACTTCTTCGTTTAAAAAAGCCTTTAGAGTTTTATTTAGAGAAATACGGAACGGCTTTTTACGGATTAAATAAGATGTATGTTTTAATGGAAAAACAATTTAATCGCGGGCAAGACGGAGCGGGATTAATGAATATCAAATTTGACATGAACCCAGGTGAACGCTACATTTCAAGGCTTCGTTCCGTGGACAGTAAACCGTCACAAGCGATTTTTCAGCACATTCACGAACGACTAAAGCAAATTGAAAAAGATAATCCCGACAAACTTTCCGATATTGACTATCTCAAGAAAAATGCAGGATTTACAGGCGAACTTTTCTTAGGACATTTGCGCTACGGAACTTCAGGCGGAAATACAATCGAACATTGCCACCCGTTTTTACGCCAAAATAATTGGATAACACGAAATTTGGCAGTCGCAGGAAATTTCAACCTTACCAATGTTGACGAATTATTTAACGTACTTGTCAACTTAGGACAACACCCGAAAGAAAAATCAGACACCGTTACTGTATTGGAAAAAATCGGACATTTCTTAGATGAAGAAAACGATGAATTATTGGCGCAATACACTCAATTAGGCTTTGACAAAAAAGAAATTTACAAGAAAATTGCCGCTAACCTCAACATCGAACGTATTTTAAAACGTGCTTCTGTAGATTGGGACGGCGGATATACGATGGCTGGCGTTTTTGGACATGGCGATGCGTTTGTACTCCGTGATCCGAACGGTATCAGACCTGCTTTTTGGTACGAAAATGACGAAATTTGTATCGTTGCGTCAGAGCGTGCAGTTATCCAAACGGCATTCCGCTTAAAATACGAAGATATTAAAGAATTAGGTGCTGGAAACGCCTTGATTATCAAGAAAAGTGGAGCTGTAAGCGAAATTTCTATCAACGAGCCAAAAGAATTTAAAGCGTGTTCGTTTGAACGCATTTATTTTGCACGTGGAAACGATTATGAAATTTATCGTGAACGTATCAATTTGGGACGTTTGGTGGTCGAACCTGTGTTGAAAGCTGTAAATTACGACTTTGACAATTCCGTTTTTTCATTCATTCCAAATACCGCTGAAATTGCATTTTACGGTATGATTAAAGGTTTGGAAGACCACTTGAACAATCGCAAATATGGCGAAATTTTGGCTTTAGGAAATAACGTGACAGAAAGTGAACTCAACCGCATTATTTACCAACGTGCTCGCATCGAAAAAATAGCTATTAAAGACGTAAAACTGCGTACATTTATTACCCAAGATGCTGACCGTGATGACATGGTTTCACACGTTTATGATGTTACGTATGGTTCGGTTGTCCGTGGGAAAGATAATTTGGTCGTGATTGACGACAGTATCGTGCGTGGAACGACTTTAAAGCAAAGTATTCTTAAGATTTTAGATCGTCTTGACCCTGTAAAAATCATCGTTGTTTCGTCGGCACCACAAGTGCGTTACCCCGATTGTTACGGTATTGACATGACACGCATGCGAATTTATTGCATTCAACGCAGCGATTGAACTTTTAAAAGAAAGAGGACAAGAGCAACTTATCGAAGATGTTTACCGCAAGTGTAAAGAACAAGCGAACATTCCGAAAGAACACGTAAAAAATTACGTCAAAGAAATTTACGCACCATTTACCGATGACGAAATTACGGTAAAAATTGCCGAACTTTTAACGCCAAAAGATATTCAAGCAAAAGTCGAGTTGGTTTATCAATCCGTTGAAAATCTACATGTTGCTTGCCCTAAAAACTTAGGCGATTGGTATTTTACAGGCGATTATCCAACTGCAGGCGGAAATAAGGTCGTGAACACGGCATTCATTAATTGGAAAGAAAATAGAAACGTTCGACCTTACTAAAAATCATGGCAAAAAAGAAAATTTTAGTAACAGGTGGCGCAGGTTATATCGGCTCGCATACGGTTGTTGAATTGTTTAATAGCGGTTACGAACCTATTATTTTAGACGATTTTAGAAATTCTGAAGAATTTATCATTGAGCGTATTCAAAAGATTATCGGAGAGGAAGTTACCTTGTACAGAGGTGCGTGTCAAGATGTTGAATTATTACAACTCATTTTTGATGCACACGATATTTCGGGAATTATCCATTTTGCGGCGTATAAAGCTGTTGGCGAATCGGTGCAAAATCCGTTGATGTATTACGATAACAATTTAGGTTCACTCATTACCATGCTGAAATGTATCGAAGAATACAAAGTGCCGAATTTTGTGTTTAGTTCTTCGTGTTCCGTTTATGGCGAACATCCGAAATTAGGCGATGGCATTACGGAAGAAGTGGACGACTTGAAACCACAATCACCGTATGCAAATACAAAATTAATTGGTGAGCAAATTATAACAGATTGGAAAGTTAATCAAGCGACGAATGTTTGTTTGTTGCGTTATTTCAACCCGATTGGGGCGCATGAAAGTGCGTTGATTGGCGAATTACCGATTGGCGTTCCGAATAATTTATTGCCTTTTATCACGCAAACCGCTATCGGCATACGTGAGAAATTAACCGTTTTCGGCAACGATTACAACACCGCTGACGGCACGTGTATTCGTGATTATATTCACGTTGTTGATTTAGCAAAAGCACACGTAAAAAGTTTGCAATGGCTTGAAAATCAAAATGGAAAAATAGACACTTTTAATGTTGGAACAGGAAAAGGGTCGAGTGTTTTGGAGGTTGTCACGGAATTTGAACAGACGACAGGCGAAACGTTAAATTGGGAATTTGGTGAGCGCAGAGCAGGCGATGTCCCTGTAGTTTTTGCAAATAATGCCAAAATACGTTCGATTTTAGATTGGTCGGCGACATACACCATGAAAGATGCGATTGCACACGCTTGGGCTTGGCAAAAAAGTTTGTAACGATGAAAAATGTAATTTTAGTAAGCATACTATTATTTTCGTTGACTGTTTTTGCTCAAAAAAACAATTCAACATTGGCTACTAAAATTCGCCCTGGAATCATGTGGTTTTATACTGGTTTCACACCTGTTGATAGCGTTTGGAAACCCAAATTCGACCGCCTTATTTTTGATATAAAATACAATGGTTTGGTCAATTTTGCAAAGCCAAAAACATTCAATACAAAATGGAATTCAATTGGGTTTAATACGCAGTTTATCTTTGATATTCCCATGGATAGACGTTTTTCGAGTTTCGGTGTCGGCATAGGATATGAGTTTTCAAAATTTATTCACAACCAAGCGGTTTTACCTTTTGACGGTAGTAAATATGATTTTATGGATACTTCTTATTTCGATAAATCTATTTTGCGAACACACACGTTTTTCGTTCCGATAGAATTTCGTTTTCGCACGCAAGGTTGGAAGCATTTTAAATTTCACATCGGTTCAAATGTCGGTTATCGTTTTGGCAACAACAAAACATACGACAATGGCACTAAAAACAGAATACGAACGGGAAAAATGCACAATTTTGAATGGTTGTATTTAGACGTTCACGCACGTATGGGTATTCGCAATTGGGCTGTAATTGCATCGATGAATATGCTCCCAATTTTCAAAAAGACACCACAAAATTATTTTCCGATTAGTTTGGGTCTTTCGATTTCGTTGTTTTGATTTCCTTGATGCTAAAGCAACATCACAAACAAACCTTCAATAAAAAGGGCGTGATTATTCCTAAAAATTCACAAAATGAAAAACATAAATCAAAAAACCGATTTTTCACACGCTTTCAATATCGTTCCAAACAGCGTTCAACAACACTATTGGAACGATGCGGGCAACCATTCTATACTTTTAGCACCAACAGGAAGTGGTAAAACCTTGGCTTTTTTGGTCAAAGCGTTGGAAGTCAATCAATTCCCTTTGTTGGTCATTTCGCCGACACGTGAACTTGTTTTACAATTAGCGGAAAATTTCAAACGATTTTTACCAACACATTCAACGGTAAGTTGTTACGGCGGTCATTCGGTTGAAAATGAATCCAACCAATTGCTAAACAGTCCGTCTGTTGTTATCACTACCGTTGGGCGTTTGATGGATCATTTACGTCGCAAAACATTTCGTCTTTCTAATTTCCAACAGCTTATCATCGACGAGTACGACAAATTGTTGGAATTGAACTTTCGAGCGGAAATCGACCAAATTTTAGACGGTAAAACATGGAATTTTATCCAGTTGAGTAGTGCAACTTCCCTTGCAGACAACGAAACAATTTTACAAAAAATAAATTGGAAAATCATCGACTTACAGGAACATCAACAACCGAGGATTGATTTTTTTAAATTAGTTGTTTCAGAAAGCGAAAAAGTGGACGAATTAATTGCCTTACTTCAACGACACAAAAGTGAGCGCATAATTGTATTTTGTTCACACCGAGAGGCTTGTGAGCGTATTTACGACCATTTATACGATGCTCGAATTTCAACAGCAATTTATCACGGAGGTTTGAAACAAAGTGAGCGAGAGCGTGCTTACATTAAGTTTAATCATCAATCGGAGCGTATTTTGGTCTGTACTGATTTGGCGGCTCGTGGTCTTGATTTACCCCAAGTGGACATGGTTATTCACTATCAAACGGCATTGGACGAAGCATCGCAAACGCACCGTAACGGCAGAACAGGACGCAACGGAAAACACGGAAATGTCGTGTATTTTGCTACAAACCCAGACGAATTTGACTTTCCAACTATTCAAACACTTACACTCAAAAAGAACAACGACTTTGTTCAACGGACAACACTTTACATCAACGCAGGGCGCAAACAAAAGCTACGAAAGATAGATTTTATCGGATTCTTTTGCAAAGAAATGAATGTTCCGAACGATGTCATAACAGCCATAGCGATTTTTGACAGTTACACCTATATAACGCTGTTACATACTGATTTTTTAGCCATAAAAGACAAATTAAAAAATATAAAAATCAAGAAAGAACGAGTTTTGGTGCGAGTGTGTTACTGATATTTGGTTGAAAATTTCAACTTTTTTCGTTCAATACTTGCAGAAATAAAAAAAGTAGCTATCTTTGCACCCGTCTATAACCAAAAGAGTTTATTTTTTGGTCGAAAAACGAAGACGAAGATTCCGTAGCTCAGCTGGTAGAGCAATACACTTTTAATGTATGGGCCCTGGGTTCGAATCCCAGCGGGATCACTGAAAGCCTCTCACTCGAGAGGCTTTTTTTATTCATTTTCAAAAAAAATTAATTCAAATCCGAATGAAACAATTTTGAAACATCGCAAATCCCATTTTAAAATTGTACTTTTGTCCATTATTTGTACAAAATGAAATCTTCCTTAGGAACACGTTTTTTATATTATTTTACAGGCTTTGGCATTGGAATTATCTTTGTTATCTTTTTTTTTCAAAACAGAGGTTGTTCATGGACACCTAAAAATCGTGTAAAACAAGCTATTACAGACCGAGTTATCGTCATCAGTGAAGACGTTCAACACGAAATGATCGAACGTGGAATTACAGAAAAAATGATACGTGAAGTTGTTACAAAAGGTGAAATTGACTTCAAAAAAAGTAAAAAAGATGATTATCCCAAAGTTTATAATCTTTATACTGACCACCTGCGCTTAAATTTTTCACTCCCCGAAAATAGCTTTATCAGCGAAGTAACCGTTGGATTTAAAGATGTCAAGTCGTTTAAAAACAGTACAAAAGGGCAAGCGAAATTATTTTTATTCCCGAATGAAAAACGCCTTATTCACGTGGACTCTTTAGTTACTTTTTCAGACGAATTTATTCAACTTGGAAGACCGAAAAACGAGGTTATTTTGAACGCCTTAAAGAAAAGCGGAGCGATTGATTTTGAAAAATCCGATTTTCAAGCAAAACCGAAAGTCGAACAGTATTTGACCTGTACGATTAACGGAAAAAAAATTGGCATGAAAACATTTTGGTACATGAATAGAATTAACATTTTTGCTTTGGAAATCCTCCAAAATGAGAAAGAAAATTCATAAATTCTTGAAAAAGTCCACGAAATTAGTATTTTTGAAAAATGGAATTTACAGCAGCGCAAATAGCACACATACTTTCAGGCGAAATAATCGGTGACACGAATGCCGTTGTCAGAGGGCTTTCTAAGATTGAAGAAGGAACTTCGGGAACGTTGTCATTTTTGGCAAATCCGAAGTATGAAGAATACATATACAACACACAATCAAGTATTTGTATTGTAAACAAAACGTTTGCAGCACAAAAAGAATTGCCCGCAACATTGACACTTGTCAAGGTCGAAGACGCGTATGCGTGTTTTGCGAAATTGTTGGAGGCATACAGTCAATTTAAGCGCAGAAAACCAGCAATCGAACAACCGTCTTTCGTGGCGGAAAGTGCAACTATCGGTTCAGATTTGTACCTTGGAGCGTTTGCTTACATCGGAAATAGTGCAAAAATTGGAAATAACGTTCAGATTTACCCCAACGCATACATTGGCGAAAACGTCGTTATCGGTGACAACACAACTATTTTTGCAGGAGTGAAAATTTACGACGATTGTAAAATTGGCGCAAATTGTACACTTCACGCTGGCGCAGTTGTCGGCTCGGACGGCTTTGGTTTTGCTCCTAACGAACAAGGCGAATACAGCAAGGTTCCGCAAATTGGAAATGTTATCATTGAAGACAATGTTGAAATCGGTGCAAACACTACTATCGACTGTGCTACAATGGGTTCGACCTATATTCGCAAAGGCGTAAAAATTGACAATTTAGTACAAATCGCACACAATGTTGAAATCGGAAAAAATACGGCTTTAGCATCGCAAGTAGGCGTTGCAGGTTCGGCAAAAATAGGCGAACGAGTGCAAGTTGGAGGTCAAGCAGGAATTGCAGGACATTTACACATCGCTGATGGCACGCAAATCGTGGCGCAATCGGGCGTTCCAAACACCGTAAAACAACAAGGTGTGCTAATGGGCTCGCCTGCTATTCCAATTGACGATTTCAAAAAATCATATTTCGGCTTTCGCAAATTGCCGTATATTTTGAAAAAATTGCAAGAATTAGAAAATACAATCAAAAATATCTCAAAAGAAAACTAACAAAATGGCAGAAAAACAAACGACACTCGCAACGTCGGTAAAACTAACAGGAATTGGTTTACACACAGGCGAAAAAGTAGAATTAGAAATTTGTCCTGCGATTGCCAATCACGGTTATCGTTTCCAACGTGTTGATTTAGAAGGTCAACCGATTATCAAAGCTGATTGCGACAACGTAGTTTCAACAGACAGAGGAACGACTTTGGAACAAAACGGTGCAAAAGTTTACACAACCGAGCATTTATTAGCAGCGTTGTACGGTATGAAAGTCGATAATGCGTTAATCAAAATCAATGCGCCCGAAGTACCGATTATGGACGGAAGTTCGTTGTTGTTTGTAAATGCTATCGAAAATGCTGGTATTCAGGAATTAGATGCAGAAAGAGAGTATTTTATTTTAGACGATAACATCAAATGGGATAACGAAGACGGCTGTGAATTTTTGGCTGTTCCCGATGAAAATTACCGCCTAACGGTTATGGTCGATTACAAGTCGCCTGCTTTGGGAACACAGCACGCAACTGTTTATGACATCGCTGATTTTAAAACGGAAATTTCGCCTTGTAGAACGTTTGTTTTCTTGCGTGAATTGGAATTTTTAGCTAAAAATAACCTCATCAAAGGTGGCGATTTAGACAACGCTATTGTTTTGGTGGAGCGCAACAACATTCAACAAGAAGAATTAGACAACTTGGCAAGACTTTTAGGCAAAGAAACGGCTGCGTTGAAAGTAAATTATGACGGAATTGGCGTTTTAAACAGCACTAAATTAAAGTTTGAAAACGAGCCTGCACGCCACAAATTGTTGGATATTATTGGTGATTTGGCTCTTTTAGGCAAACCGATTAAAGCGCATATTTTAGCTGCTCGCCCTGGACACAAAGGAAATACGTCTTTCTGTAAAGTGTTGAAAGAACATTTAAAAGGTCAAGATAAAACGTCAAAACATTTTGATTTAACCAAAGAACCACTTTACGACATCAATGACATCGAACGTATGTTGCCACACCGTTATCCGTTTTTGTTGGTTGACAAAATCATGGAAATTACAGAAACGAGTATTGTTGGTGTGAAAAACGTAACACGTAACGAACCAATGTTTCAAGGTCATTTCCCTGGAAATCCTGTTTTTCCTGGTGTTTTACTCATTGAAGCAACAGCGCAAGTTGGTGGAATTTTTGCATTGAGCAAAGTGGAAGACCCTGAATTTTACTCGACTTATTTCATGAAAATCAACAACGTGAAATTCAAGCAGAAAGTTTTACCTGGTGATACGGTCGTTTTTGAGTTAACGTTAATGTCACCTATCCGCAGAGGATTAGTCGAAATGGCTGGAAAAGGTTATGTAAACGGAAAATTGGTCGTAGAAGCAGAAATGCTTGCACAAGTAATAAAAGATAAAGTTTAAAAAATGATAAGCAATTTAGCGCAAGTTTCTGCTGATGCAACAATCGGCGAAAATGTAACAATAGAAGCGTTTTCCAACATTCATGGCGATGTTGTTATTGGCAAAGGAACAAAAATTCATTCCAACGTAGTCATTTATGGAGGAACACGAATTGGCGAAAATTGCGAAGTTTTCCCTGGGGCAGTCATTGGTGCTGTTCCGCAGGATTTAAAATACAAAGGCGAATACACAACCACCGAAATCGGCAATAATACGATTATCCGAGAAGGCGTAACCATTCATCGTGGAACGACTGACCGCATGACAACGAAAATAGGTCATAACACATTAATAATGAATAACGTACACATTGCGCACGATTGTTTTGTCGGTAATAACGTTATTATCGCAGGTTATTCGGGACTTTCAGGACATTGCAATGTGGAAGATTTTGCCATTTTGGAAGGAATGGTTGGTTCTCAACAATTCATGACGATTGGCGCACACGCTTTTGTTGCTGGCGCATCGCTTATCCGCAAAGATGTTCCACCATTTGTAAAAGCAGCGAAAGAACCTATTACGTATGCAGGCGTTAACTCAGTCGGTTTGCGCAGACGTGGTTTTGATGATAAATCTGTTCGAGAGATTGAAGATATTTACCGCATTCTTTACGTGATGAACAACAATTTACGCAAAGGTATTGAGCAAGTGAAACAAGAAATTGCACCCTCGCCAATCCGTGAACAAATTTTAAGTTTTATCGAAAAATCAGATAAAGGAATTATTCGGGGAATGATTTGATGTTTTGGACACTTTGACATTAATATAGAATCTCAAGCTATATCAGGGTTGTGCAGTCTTAATCTTAATATTTTGAACTCTTAACTTATAAATGTTAAAAAAAAATCAACTTTTTTTGTGTTTTTTTTAAATTATATTCATACATTTGTTTCATTAATTTATAATATTTATTCAATATGAAAAAAATTTTTTTAAGCGTACTTAGCATCGCATTAGTTGCAGGTACAATGTCTTCTTGTGGTAAAACAAGTAAAGGTAAAATCAGTGAAGAATGGAAAGTTACTAAAATTGAGTACACTAGCT
Organism: Crocinitomicaceae bacterium; assembly: GCA_035445045.1. Lineage (GTDB taxonomy): Bacteria > Bacteroidota > Bacteroidia > Flavobacteriales_D > Crocinitomicaceae > 40-80. Next base: position 24,372 of record DAOMPZ010000020.1, read on the forward strand.
CTAACACAAGTGGAGGTACAACAACAACATCTTCAGGAACAACAACAATTAACGGAACAGTGTTAACTGAGACAGAAACA
>DAOMPZ010000020.1:24461-24988 GCA_035445045.1 Crocinitomicaceae bacterium
GTACAACAGATACGAATACTGGTACTGCTAACACGTACACGTACACAATCAAAAAAGATGGTACATTTGAATTGAATACAGATGTAACGTATGTAACTACAGGACAAGGGTACACAACAACTTCAAACCAAGTTCAAAAACAAACAGGTACATGGTCATTTGTTGGTAAAAACAAAACTGATGATTTCAAAACAAATGAAAGAGTTGTTTTTAACACGTTAAATTCTACAGGAACTTCAACAACAACTTATTCTTCAGGAGGAACTTCTCAAACAAGTTCTAGCTCTAGTTCAAACTCTTACAAAGCTGGTGAGAACTCAGACATTTATACTGTTGTGGAATCAACTGGTAAAAAATTAGTTTTGTCTAGTGAGTGGGATAACACAAGCTCTAGCACAAGTGGAAGTCAAACATCAACTTCTTCTTCTAAAGGATCACAAACAATCACTTTAGAGAAATAATTTTAAATTTATGAGTCGTCCTAAAATAGGTTGACAGTTTTTAATAAAATTTAATTAGACCGATGG
>DAOMPZ010000021.1:0-896 GCA_035445045.1 Crocinitomicaceae bacterium
CAGGTTGACGGAAGATAACACCTGGAGCTTTACGCTCGATTGGCATTTCGTACAAATCACCTGAAATTGGTCCTTTACCGTCAATTGGTTCGCCTAATGTATTTACAACACGTCCAAGCATTCCTTGACCTACTTTTACAGAGGCAATTTTACCTGTACGTTTTACTGTGTCGCCTTCTTTTACTTCTTTAGAACGACCTAACAATATCACACCGACATTGTCTTCTTCCAAGTTCATCGCAATTCCTTGAAGTCCACCTTCAAACTGAATTAACTCACCTGATTGAACACCGCTCAATCCATAAATACGTGCAATACCGTCACCGATTTGGATAACTGTACCGACTTCTTGAAGTTCAGCCTCAGATTTGAAACCTGATAATTGCTCTCTTAAAATTGCAGAAATTTCTGCTGGTTTTACATCTGCCATAATTTTCGAAATTATCGAATTATTTTGTTAAACGTTGTTTTATTGTACTTAATTGATTTGCAATTGACGCATCGACCATTTGGTCTTCTACTTGAATTGTAAACCCACCGATTAAACTTTCATCTACTTTTTCAATCACCTCTACTTTTTCAGCTGTAAGGGATTTAATTTTGGATAAAATTACGGATTTTGTTGCTTCATCTAACGGAAATGCCGAAGTTAAAATCACTTCTGAAATACCGTTTTGTTGCTTTAATAATTTAATATAGCTTTCAGCGATTACAGACAACATATATTCTCTGCCGTTTTTGGTAATCAACTGCATAAATTTCTTAGACAAGTCTTCAAAATTAGCGAACAAAGAATTTAAAATTGAAACTTTCTTTTCAGCACTAATCACAGGACTGCTAAGGAACATTTGAAAATCTCTATTTTCGTTATACGCAAGTACAAGTGCCTGCATATT
>DAOMPZ010000021.1:915-15051 GCA_035445045.1 Crocinitomicaceae bacterium
GCAACCTTATCTGTGTTTTTGTGTTCTACACTCAACTCAAGTAAGGATTGCGCATATCGGATTGCTGATTTTGTTCCTTTCATAAGTTTAGTTTAAATTTAATTCGTCAGCTAAACTAACCGCCAATTCTTTTTGCTTCGCTTGGTCGCCAAGTGTGTTTTTAACTACTTTCGTTGCGATGTCCATTGCTAAGTCAGCTACTTGAGATTTCACTTCTGCCAAGGCTGCGTTTTTCTCTGTTTGAATAGCGTTTTTAGCATCTTCAATCAATTTTGTCGCCTCAACACGTGCTTTGTCTTTCGACTCTTCAACCATTTTCGTTGCTACTTCACGTGCATCTTTGATGATTGCATCTCTTTCCGCTCTCGCTTCTTTCAACAAGTTTTCGTTTTGCGCTTGCAATGCTGTCATTTCAGCTTTTGTTTTCTTCGCCAATTCCAACGCTTCTGCGATGTCTTGCTCACGTTTGTTAACCATGTTCAAGATTGGTTTCCAAGCGAATTTTGTCAAAAGGAACAACAACAGTACGAATACGATACCTGTCCAAAACAATAAACCTAAATCTGGTGTAATTAAATCCATTTTATAGTTGTTTTTATCTTTATTTTAATTTTTTTCATTGTAAAAATGGTTTGTGACCAACCGTCACAAACCATTTTTGTTTCTTACTTAGCCAACATACCTACAACAACTCCGAAAAGGGCTACCCCTTCGATAAGTGCTGCTGCGATAATCATAGCTGTTTGAATTTTTCCTGAAGCTTCAGGTTGACGTGCGATAGCGTCCATTGCTGAACCACCGATTTTACCAATCCCTAAGCCTGCTCCTAATACTGCAAGACCTGCTCCGATTGCTCCTACTGTTCCTGTCATTTTTACTTGTTTTTAATTAAGACTTTTAATATATTAATGGTGGTGTTCTTCAACTGCTGCTCCGATAAACAATGCCGAAAGCATCGCAAACAGATACGCTTGTAAAAACGCTACCAAAATTTCTAATACAGATATAAATAATGCCATTGGAACAGACAACGCTCCCCAAGCGGCATTTTTGTTGATAAATATAATTCCGATGAATGCCAAGATAATGATGTGTCCTGCTGTGATGTTTGCAAACAAACGAATCATCAAGGCGAAAGGTTTTGTCAAAATACCAATTAACTCAATCGGTATCATAATTGGCAATAACGCTTTAGGCACACCTGGCGTTGCGAAGATGTGTTTCCAATAATTTCCATTTCCTGAAAATACCGTCACAAGCAAGGTACACGCCGCTAAGAAAAACGTAATCGTGATATTTCCTGTTAAATTCGCTCCCAAAATCGGTAACAATCCTAAAACGTTACCAATTAAAATAAAGAAGAAAATTGTCAATAAATAAGGTGTGTATTTTTTATAAGCGTGTTCGCCAATGTTATTTTTTGCAATATCGTCACGGACAAAAATCACCAAAGGCTCGATGAATTTCGCTACGCCTTTCGGTGCAACCGCTCCATTTTTCTTGTAATATCTTGCTGTTCCGAACGCCAATAAACAAACAATAACAGAAACCAAAAGTAAAACAATTACGTTTTTAGTCATTGACAAATTTGTTGGCATCGCATTATGTGGGTGTCCATCTTCAAAATGTAACTCGCCATGCTCTAACTTGTAAATTTTTTCGTGATACAACGCATAACCCTCTGCCGAACCAACACCTGCGAAGTATTCAATCTCCTCGCCTGTCTTGTGGTCAATAGCGGTTTTCATTTCGCCATGGTACAAGTTTTTAGAACAAAATGTTTTCGTTCCGTTATCCAACAAAATAACAGGTAAATAGATAGATGTTCCGTGATGCGCATCGCCCCACAAGTGAATTTCGTGTGCATCTTTGATGTGGTGCATAATCATACCACTAATATCAAACCCTGCGTCATCATTATTAACGTCAGTGTCGTTTGCGAATGAAACAAACGAAGTCAGCATCAGTAAAGCTGTGAATAAGAACGATTTGAATGTTTTTTGTACTATCATTTTGTTTTAAAAAATTGAGCAATGCCCCTGAAATTTGGCGCAAATTTACTAACTTTTATTGAACTGACAAGTGGAATATTTTTTTTGTTGAAAAAAATGTTTTGACTTGACGGTTTTTTCTCGATTTTATGATTTTAACCGCATTCGGCAGGGATTAAAATCCCTGCCTGTAATATCGGTCGTCCCGCTGAGACTTGTTCGTGTAACACAAGTTAGTGCTGTAAGCACGATCGATGTTTAGTGTGAAAATTAGTCGATTTTAAAGTTGAACCGTGAACCTTCCAGCTTTGGAGGGAGCGCAGGGGGAGGATTTTATATTTTAATGATAATCAACGACATAAACCAAATTCACTAAGTCCTCCTCCTCAATCCTCCTCCACCGCCGAAGGCAGCCACGAAGTGAACGGAGGAAGCTAAATCCGTCTTCGAGCAAAAATTTACGGTTATTTTTAAAATCCGTCTTTGGGTTTGGATTTCCATTAAAGCAAAAAATCCCCTGCTGATTGCTCAACAGAGGATTTTTTTCTTGACTTTATGATTTTATGACATTAAGACGTTATGACGGTCGTAACGTCTTAATATCGTAATGTCTTAACGTCTAAATTATTCCTTAATAAATTTTACAGCTCCACCGTTAGACGTTTGTACAAAATAAACACCACTTGTAAAATTACTTACATCAATGGTGTTTGTACCTGCGTTGAGTGTTTTTGTGCTGATTGTTTTACCCAATACATCAACAATTTTAACAGTTGTATTTTCTTTTGCAACAATGTTCAAAATCGTGTTTGCAGGATTAGGATATACACCTAAAACTGTAGCGTTTACATCTTTAAGACCAACAATTTCTTCAAACTCTGCTACAATCGTTTTATTAGCACTTGCTGTAAATGTGTATGGATTATCTATTGAAAGGCTATCTCCATTTTCTGTCCATTTCACGAATTGATACCCTACATTTGCACTTGCTGAAAGCGATACATTTACATACGTATTGTGTGTTCCGCCACCTATTACTGTTCCACCTGCAGCAGGCAAAACCGATGTAGTGATTGTGTGTGGAAAGGATTGTGCATCATTTCTTAACGTTACAACTTCTGTAGGTGTTAAAGCTCGGTTGTAGAAATGAAGTTCATCTAAACCTCCGTAAAGCGCATTACCTGACATTTGCCCTTGTACACTACCTAAATAAAACTCTCTATCTCCATCAGGGTGGTAAATAATACTTCCCTTAACGGTTTTTTGGTCAACCAATGTAGTGTTTTCATAGAGCTTAACTGTTGTACTGTCTGCTGTTGTGTTATAATCAACGGTTACAGCAGCATGTTGCCACGCCCCAAATGGAGTTACGTGTGGACTTTGTACTTTAAAGTCGCTCCCATCAGCTGTAGAAAAGAAGAACGCTAGATGGTCATTTGTTACTGTACCTGTACACAAATTGTACGAATTATAAGGTGCGCCTGAATTTTGGTAGCGAACACTTGCTAAGGTGTGGTTATTGTTTGCTGGATTTGACGATATATAATAATACGTAGCAATTGAAAACGAGCTTGGGCGAAATACAGGATCAAGTTTCGTCGCAGAAACTCCACCAAACAACATTCCTTTTTGAGGTGTAGATACCAAATTTACAAGTCCTTCATTAAGAGCACCTCCTCCGCTTAAATGGTACGAGTTATGAAAATCCGAAGTAGTACCTTTCCAATTATATTTCCAAAAAGCAATCAATCCTGTTGCTAGTACTGTTTCGTTGTTATACATATCAGCTATTTCACTTCCCGTTAATGGGCGATTATAAAACATCGTATTATCTAGATTACCTTTTAACGCATTCCCTGTTGCCAATCCTTCAACATTACCTAAGGTTAATTGTTTATTACCTCCTGAATAAATAATCGAACCTTTTACTTTTGTTGATACGATAAGCGTATTCAAAGTTCCCGTTACTCATATAATACTTGCTTCGGGAATTAAAACAAGGGTTTTGTCGTGTTCCAATTGCAAGTATCTGGATTGTTGATGATTATTTTTGAGGTAAACTTTCGCTCGTGCATTTTGAATAATAGCATCTAACGGAATTTTTTGCAAACCATTTCCACTTGCAAGCCAAATATGATTGTTCGTAATTGTCAAATCCTGTACATTATTCGACGCTAAGCCAGATAAAACATTCATTGATTGCCATTCATTTTTTGTTAAGTCAAAAATCCACAGCCCTTTGTTGGTCGCAGCGTATAATTTTCCTTGATAAAATAGTAGCTTGTAAGCTTGAATATTGGAGGGTAATTGGGTAATTAGTTGCGTATTTCCGTTCGGCGAAACAGCGTAAATTTTACCGTCATAAGACACAGCATAAAGCTGTTTGCTCGTCGCATCAAAATCTATCGCCAAAATTTGTTGATTGGGAAAAATCGCTTTGGAAACATTCCATTTGTCCGCTGACTTTACAAATCGAAACAACCCTTCATTCGATGCAATCCAAACTTGCTGATTTAGAGCATCGTATTTAATTTGTCGTGTCCAATGTTTAATGTGTTCGTTACCCTCGGCTGTTTTTCCAAATGAGTGAATATACATTCCGAACGAACTTGCTAAAAAGTAGTCGTTCTCAATTTTCAACAAGGACTTTACAGGTGGCAAATTGGCTTGTATCAGTTGAATTTTATCGTTTTTTAAGGCGTATAAATTACCGAAACTATAAAAATAAACGCTATTGTCAGATTGAATATAAACCAAACTTTGAATATCGGCATCTTTACCTGTATGGAAAGTCTTGAGTTCGTTGGTCTGCATGTTTAATTGTCCAATTGTTCCGTTTACGCTTGCGAAATAAATGTGCTTTCCATCATTTTCTATTTTTACAATTTTGTCGTTATTGAGTAATGAATTTTGATTGTTCCAGACCAAAAAATCGAGGTTTGGTACACGAATGATTCCTGTATGAAGTGTTGTAAACCAGTAATTTTTTTCGCGGTCCATCAACACATCCGAAAAAGAAAAATCGGGATATAACAGTTGAGCAACATCAGTAATGGGGTTATATCGAATAACTCCTTTGTAGGTACAAATCCAAAAGTTTCCATCCGACAAGAAGTGAATGTCCGTAATTTTTCGGTTGTGCAAAGCATTGCTCAACGCTGTACTGTTGACAGGAACAATCTCTTTTTTGTCTTTTTTCTTGCGATACACATTGTTATTCGTTACCGAAAAAAGCCATTGTTCATCGTTGTAACATTCTAAAAGAATAGGCTCTGGAAGTTTTTTTTCTTGAAAATTCGTTTTGAAAAGAGATAAATCAGCGTGTTTAATTTTGCCAAAACCTTGTGCATAAATAAAATAAATTTCATTGGTTTTGCTTATTCTTACCGAGCGTGTAAACAACGCAAACGGATTGTCTGTTTTTGTTCCAAAATCGGTATAATTTTTCCAATATTTGGTTTGTTCATTGTAAACGGAAATTCCATGCTCATGATTTACAATAAGATTTCCTGTTTGATCACAAACGATATTGGGAATTTTAGTAAAATTGTTTGGCAGTTCTTTTAACGTGTCATTTTCCAAATAAAAAATTTGTGCTTGAAAATTATGACAATATAATTTCCCTGATGCCGAAATCGTTAAACCTGCAACCGCTTTTGATTTTTGCGAAACACATTTATACGAAATATAGCGAACGCCGTCAAATTTAAAAAGTCCTGCATCGCTTCCAAACCAAATAAATCCTTTTGGGTCTTGCGTAACGCTATAAACCTCGTTGGAAGGCATTCCGTTCTCATCATTGTACGAAAAATGATGCGGATATTGCGCATACGTCCAATTTACGCAAAACGCCCAAAGGAATAGGAAAAATATGTGTTTTTTTACTCTTCAAAACTATAATTTAATGTACAAAGTTAGAAGAATTCAAAAACACTCCTCACTTCGGTTCAAAACGGCAATTAACAATATCAACACTGTCCGCAATTTCCCCAACGTAGTCTAAAGACTCACACATTTTTTTGGTTGCAAACTTACTCGCAGGATTAAGCGAACTAACTTTGATATTATCAAGTACGGTCGTATCGTTGCCCGCTGTGTCTGAGCAAACGCAAGCATACTTTTTAAAACAAGAAGTTAGTCCGAAAAACAGGATGCTTACTAAAATGAATGTCGGTTTCATGGTATTTTATTTTTAGGATTAATAGGTCGTATAAGTTTTTACCAAATATTCCAACGCATTTTTGTTTGGCTCTTTCGTTGTGATTGTCAACTTCGTAATGTTTTCTTTAGAATACATATCAACGCTTTTTAGCGGTTTGGTGTATGTAGCTTCCTTGTAGCCTTTTGCCAAACTATATTCCGTCACAAAATCCATATCCAAATACAACTTAAATACGTTATCTGCTGCACCCGAATTTTGTGTATAGTCAATCGCTTTTGAAGATTTGAAAAGCGTTCCCTCAATCGCATTCGGTGTGATTTTCACTTCCGAATTTTTCTCTCTTTTTTCTTGAAAATCTTTCAAGTAATTTTTAAACTCGGTGTTCGTCGAACCAATGTAATATTTAAGTGTTGGTTGCTCGTTATCGCCTCTGTCTGCCGTCACAAAGAAAAGTCCGCTAAAAACACTTGTCAAAGGGTGTTCTTTCGTTGAAAACATACGGATAAGACCTTTAAAATCATTCGGATTAGGTTCTGTATCGTCATCATCTAAGAATTGTGCAAACAAATAATCAAACAACTTGCTGTTTTCTTTCTCGATACGTCCCAAATCTATGTTTAAAGCCAAGTCAAAAATAGCATTTTTCGAAATTTTGAACGCTTGTGACGCTTTGGCATCTTTCAAAAAATTCAACTTCGCCAACTTATCTTTGTCGCCTAAAAATTCATTGGTGATTTCGATTTTGCCTTTTAAAAATTGAACGTCAACACATTGTAAAACACCGTTGTACAAATCGCCCGAAACGTGTTTTTTTAATTCTTCATCACTGTTCAAATTATAGGCTTTGTCAGGGAATAACGTTACCAAAATCGGCGCATCTTTCGATAGTGATTTTACAATATTTTCATCGGTTTTGCCTTTGCCGTCTTTCAATGATTGGAACGTTTTGACAAAATCGTCACGCTCTTGGTTTTTGCCAGCTCTAACCGCCAATAAATCTTTGTCGAAAACAAAAATAAGTTCGTCTTCTTCGGCAATGTTTAAGTTGTTTTTCTTCTCTACGGAATAGCCTCTTTCTTTCAAATAATTATTGAGTGAATCTACATTTTTAACCGTTGCAAAAGCTGTTGCACCAATAGTTTTCGCATCTTTTCCGTCCACACCAAAATAAATATACTGGTCGATGTCGATACACGCTTTGACACTTCCCAACTCATCTTTAATAAGTGCAGCCGCAATCGGAACATTCTCTATAACTTTCGATTGGTCAATGATTTGTCCAAATGATATTTTCCCGAAACCAATCAATTCCGAATTGGACGAAAAATAATTCAAGGCAATTGTTTCAACGCTATTTTTAGATTTACAAGCTACCAAAAACAACATTACTGTTAAAGATAGGACTAAGTTTAATTTTTTCATTTGTTAAAAAGTTTAAAAAGCAAAAGTAACTAAATTTGTCACATTCAAAAATTAATGACACAAAAAAATCCGCAATTTTCATTACGGATTTTTTATTTTTTATTTTCTTGTTTTATTTCGCAAAATTCACAGAGCGTTTTTCACGAATAACTGTAATTTTCACTTGTCCTGGGTAAACCATTTCCGTTTGAATACGTTGTGAGATTTCAAATGAAAGTTCGTCCGCTTTGTTGTCGTTTACTTTCTCACTTTCCACCATAACACGTAATTCTCTACCTGCTTGAATTGCATAAGCACTGCTCACGCCGTCATACGATAACGCTAAGTTTTCCAAATCTTTCAAACGCTTGATATACGATTCCATAACCTCACGTCTTGCGCCTGGTCTTGCACCCGAAATAGCATCACAAACTTGGATAATTGGCGAAAGTAAAGTCGTCATCTCAATTTCGTCGTGGTGCGCACCGATAGCGTTGCAAACATCTGCTTTTTCGCCGTATTTTTCGGCTAACTTCATACCCAAAATAGCGTGTGGCAATTCGGGTTCATCATCGGGAACTTTACCAATATCGTGGAGTAAACCAGCACGTTTTGCCAATTTAACATTCAAGCCTAATTCAGCCGCCATAATCGCACACAAGTTAGCAACTTCACGGGAGTGTTGCAACAAGTTCTGTCCGTAAGACGAACGGTATTTCATACGTCCAACCATACGTGTTAATTCGGGGTGCAAACCGTGAATACCTAAGTCGATACACGTTCTTTTTCCTGTTTCAACGATTTCATCGTTTAAGGCTTTACGTGTTTTATTGACAACTTCTTCAATTCTTGCAGGGTGAATACGACCGTCCGAAACTAATTGATGTAACGACAAGCGAGCGATTTCTCTTCGGATAGGGTCAAAACACGACAACAAAATTGCTTCAGGTGTATCGTCCACGATAATTTCAACGCCTGTCGCCGCCTCGATAGCACGAATATTTCGTCCTTCACGACCAATGATACGCCCTTTGATTTCGTCCGACTCAATATTGAAAACCGTTACTGCATTTTCGATTGCTTGCTCCGTAGCTACACGTTGAATGGTTTGAATAACCACTTTACGAGCTTCTTTGTTAGCGTTCAATTTTGCTTCCTCAACGATGTCTTTGATTTGCGCCATCGCACTTGTTCGAGCTTCGTCTTTCAAGGCTTCCATAATGGCATTTTTTGCTTCGTCAGGCGACATTCCGCTAATACGAGAAAGTTCTGCAACACGTTTACCTTGCAATTTTTCAAGTTCTTGATTTTTAACTTCAATGGCGTGAAATTTTTGCTCTATTTCCTGTTGTTTTTGCTCCAACTGTTTTTCTTTGCGAGCAACTTCTTCCGTTTTCGTTGAAAGTCCTTTTTCCTTTGCTCTAAAGCGATCTTCCGAAGATTGTAATTTACGCTCTCTAGCTTTAATTACTTCTTCGTGCTCTTCTTTTAGTTTCAAAAACTTCTCTTTGGCTTGCAAGATTTTTTCGTTTTTCAACGTTTCAGCTTGCACTTCAGCCTCTTTTAAAATTACTTCTCTTTTCTTTTTTAGGAGTGAGTTCTGCACGAAGAAAATTCCTCCTCCGCCGACCAAAACGCCTATTATCACATATAACACTTCCATTTTTATAAAATAAAATAAATAAAAAAACCCACTATTCTTTCAAAAATTTGAAAAAACGTGGGAAACTGTATAAAACAAAAATTTATCTTTTAACCTTGTTTTTGAATTTGTGTCAACAATTCTTCTAATTGTCTTCCAACTTCTTGTAATTCGTATTTTGCCGAATCGTCAGATACATTTGTCGTCGATAAATCTGTGTTTTTAGAAGACTTAGAGGCTAACGGCAACGCTGTCATTGCCAATAAATCTTGCATATCTTTTACTGCATAATTCTCTTGTAATAATTTTATGGACTTGTTAATATCGTCCGCTGCTTTCAGAACTTTCGCATCTTCGTCTTTGGCTACGTTCAACGGATAGGTTCTGCCTGCTACCACAACTTTTATCGATATTTTTTCGCTCATAAACTATTTTTTACAAGAACAATACAATCATCAATTTCCCTAACAATACTCGAAACGTCAATTTGTTTCTCGTTGTTACTATTTTCAAGTTGAATTTTCAAATTATCCAATTCGACTTGAAATGTGTTTTTAGCTGTTTGAAGTTCATTTTTATAAAACTCCAACTGCTCATTTAACGTTTCATTTGTACTTTTTAGTTGCTCAAATTCAGCGTTTTGGGATTTTATTTTTTCTTCCAACGTCAAGGCAACCGCTTTCGCTTGCTGATGTTCAGCAGACAAGTCAAAATAGCGTTGCTTTATTTGATTAATGATGTCAGAATAATTCATAATCCTTTTAATTTTTACAAAAGTAATACGATTTTCGTATTAAACTTTCTTTCTGAAAATAATTTCGTCTTCTGAACTGTCATTTCGCTCCAAACGGAACTCATCTTTTGTCAAGTACACTACCACCCAATCATCGTCTAAAGTAAAAAATTTAGATGGAACTTGCTGTGAAAAGTTCATGTAAAACAACAATGGTTTTTTCGCATTACCATGATTCCACGTACCTAACACAGTGTCTAATTCGTGAATAACTTCAATGTCTTTACCATACTTAAAACGAAAAACGTAATTGTTAAAATCACTCGTTTTATTTTGTGTTCCAACTTGAGCTCTTCCTATTCTCCACGAAGAATCTGACACTATTTTTTTAAAGCGGTCTGGCTCGGTATTTTTACCACAAGACACCATAATCAATGATGTAAAAAGAACAGAAACGAATATTAATTTTGTAAGTTTCATAATTTTTAATTTTAAAAACGGGTTAAAGATATAAAAATTTATGCTTTTGTTGACGGAGTTCCAAAATTCATTGGTGGCAATGAATGATTACCTTCCTCAATTACGCCAAAAACTTGTTCGTATTTACCCACATTTTCCATTAATGCAAGCATCAATTTTTTGGCGTTCGTAGCGTTCATAATAACACGAGAGCGCACAAATGCTTTCGGCATACCTGGCATAAGTTGCACAAAATCAGTTACAAATTCTTCTTTTGAATGTGTAATAATTGCTAAATTTGAATAAACACCTGTTGCTGTTTCTTCATTTAATTCGATATTTATTTGCGAATCGTTTTGGTGATTGTCTTCCATGATTTTATCAATTTTGTACGAAAATAAAAAAACTATCTGAGAAAAAAGGGATTCTTGAAAAAAAAAGTTTCTGAAAGACATTGAGTTCAAAATGGAATTAAAACAGAAACGTGAACTTTCCCCCTTCGGAGGGGGCGCAGGGGGAGGATAATTGTATTTAATTGATAATTAGCAATATAGTGAGTCTGCAACTAAATTTCGCAAGTCCTCCCCCTTTGTCCCCCTCCAAAGGGGGAAATTAATCCGTCTTTGAATTGAGGTTTCTGTTAAAATAAAAAATCCTCTGCTGATTGCTCAACAGAGGATTTTTTATTTTAACCTATTTACAATGTTAATCTATTGTTGCTAAATCATCTTTAGAGCCAACAATAACATTTTGGAAACGTCTTGTTCCTGTTCCCGCAGGAATTAAATGTCCTACGATAACATTTTCTTTCATTCCAAGTAAAGAGTCAACTCGACCTGCGATTGCAGCTTCGTTAAGCACTTTTGTTGTTTCTTGGAACGATGCCGCAGAGATAAACGATTTCGTTTGTAACGATGCTCTCGTAATACCTTGTAGCATTGGCGTTGACGTTGCTGGAACTGCATCTCTCGATTCAACAATTTGTTTGTCTTCACGTTTAAGTTTAGAGTTTTCATCTCTTAACTTACGAGCCGTCACGATTTGTCCTGCTTTCAATTCAGTAGAATCATCTGCATTTAAGATATATTTCATACCATAAATACGGTCGTTTTCTTCCATGAAGTCAGCTTTGTGAACTGTTTGACCTTCTAAGAATGCTGTATCTCCTGAATCAACGATTTCAACTTTCAACATCATTTGACGTACAATTACTTCAAAATGTTTGTCGTTAATTTTCACCCCTTGTAAACGATATACTTCTTGGATTTCATTAACGATATATTCTTGAACTTTTGTAGGACCTTCGATATTCAAAATATCTTTCGGCGTAATCGCTCCGTCTGATAACGGTTGACCTGCTTTCACGAAGTCATTTTGCTGAACAAGGATATGTTTCGCAGTTGGCGCAAGGTATTTTTTCACTTCGCCTGTTTTAGACGTAACGAAAATCTCTCTACTACCACGTTTTGTTTTTCCTAATTCAACAACACCGTCAATTTCAGAAACAACTGCTGGGTCAGATGGGTTACGTGCTTCGAATAACTCGGTTACACGTGGTAAACCACCCGTGATATCGCCTGATTTACCCGAAACTCTCGGTATTTTAACAATTACTGTTCCTGCTGTAATCGTATCTTTTTCGTTAATCGAAATGTGCGCATTTACTGGAACAGAATATTCTCTTAACATTTCGCCCGTTTTTGGGTCAATGATTTGAATAGACGGATTTTTCTTTTTGTCTTTCGACTCAATGATAACTTTTTCCGTAAATCCTGTTTGCTCATCGACTTCTTGACGGAACGTAATTCCTTCAATTACATTTTCAAAAGCTACTTTACCTGAAACCTCAGATACGATAACCGCATTGTATGGATCCCATTTCGCAATGACTTCACCACGTGTAACTGCTTTATTTTCAGTGATAAATAATTCAGAACCATAAGGAATATTTGTGTGCATCAAGATTGAACCATTTTTAGGATCAATAATTCTTGCCTCACCTGAACGCCCAACAACAATTGTTTTACCTTCGTCTGTTGTCAATGTTCTCAATTCCTCCATTTCCAAATTACCGTTCATCTTCGCTTTCAAATCATTGTCTGTCGCTTGATTAGATGCCGTACCACCGACGTGGAATGTACGAAGTGTCAACTGTGTTCCTGGCTCACCAATTGATTGTGCAGCAACTACACCAACAGCATCACCAATTTCAGCCATGCGGTGCGTTGACAAGTTTACTCCGTAACACTTAGAACAAACACCTCTACGCATTTCACACGTCAATACCGAACGGATTTCAACTTCTTCAAGTCCAACAGCCTCAATTACATTCGCAATATCTTCTGTAATTAACTCGCCACTTGCCAAAATTAACTCGTCTGTATCTGGGTGTAAAATATCGTTCACACACGTTCTTCCAACAATTCTGTCTTTTAAAGACTCAACGATTTCGTCATTTTTCTTCAAAGCTGTCGCTACTAAACCTCTCAACGTCCCACAATCTTCTTTGTTAATGATAACATCTTGTGAAACGTCCACCAAACGACGTGTCAAGTAACCTGCATCGGCCGTTTTCAACGCCGTATCCGCAAGACCTTTACGGGCACCGTGGGTAGAGATAAAATATTCTAAGATAGAAAGACCTTCTTTGAAGTTCGATAAAATCGGGTTTTCGATAATTTGATGTGTTGAAGCCCCTGATTTTTGAGGTTTCGCCATCAATCCACGCATACCAGACAACTGACGAATTTGCTCTTTTGAACCACGAGCTCCTGAGTCGTACATCATGTAAATCGAGTTGAAACCTTGGTTGTCGTTTTGCAACTGATCCATCAATGTATTCGTCAATTTGGAGTTTGTATGTGTCCAAATATCAATAATCTGATTGTATCGTTCGTTGTTTGTGATAAGACCCATTTTATAGTGGTCGACAATCTCATCAACTTCTCCTTTTGCTTTATTAATGAAGATTTCTTTTTCCTTCGGAATGATAATATCCTGCAAGTTGAAAGACAATCCTCCTTTGAACGCCATTTTATAACCTAAATCTTTGATATCATCTAAGAATTTAGCTGTTCTCGCTGTTCCTGTTACACGCAATACTTCACCAATGATGTTACGCAACGCTTTTTTAGTTAAAACTTCGTTGATAAAACCAACTTCACGAGGTACTAATTCATTGAAAAGTACACGACCGCAAGAAGTGTCAATCATTTGAAGTGTTGGAACATTATTTTCGTCCAAATCATACGTTTTCACTTTGATTTTTGCGTGTAAATCTAATTTACCTTCGTTGTGTGCAATAATTACTTCTTCAGGTGAATAGAAAATTCCGTTTTCACCTTTCACCACTCTTGTTTCATCTGTAACACGTTGTTTTGTAATATAATACAAACCTAACACCATGTCTTGTGACGGTACGGCAATCGGCGCACCATTCGCAGGATTCACAATGTTGTGTGATGCTAACATTAAAAGTTGTGCTTCCAAAATTGCAGCATTACCTAAAGGTAAGTGAACCGCCATTTGGTCACCGTCGAAATCGGCATTGAAGGCTGTCGTTACCAACGGGTGCAAACGAATTGCTTTACCTTCAATCATTTTCGGTTGGAATGCTTGGATACCCAAACGGTGAAGCGTAGGAGCACGGTTAAGTAATACAGGGTGTCCTTTCATGATATTTTCAAGGATATCCCATACTACTGGCTCTTTTTTGTCAACAATTTTTTTCGCAGATTTAACTGTTTTC
>DAOMPZ010000021.1:15077-24151 GCA_035445045.1 Crocinitomicaceae bacterium
AATACCACGCTCAATCATCTTACGGATAATAAACGGTTTGTAAAGCTCCGCAGCCATATCTTTTGGTAAACCACATTCGTGTAATTTCAAATTAGGTCCAACGACAATTACCGAACGAGCCGAGTAATCCACACGTTTTCCTAATAAGTTTTGACGGAAACGACCTTGTTTACCTTTCAATGAATCTGATAAAGATTTCAACGGTCTGTTTGATTCCGTTTTAACAGCAGATGATTTACGTGAGTTGTCAAATAATGAGTCAACAGCCTCTTGTAACATACGTTTTTCGTTACGTAAGATTACTTCAGGAGCTTTGATTTCGATTAATCGTTTCAAACGGTTGTTACGAATAATAACACGTCTGTACAAGTCATTCAAATCTGATGTTGCAAAACGACCACCGTCCAATGGAACTAATGGACGTAATTCTGGTGGAATAACTGGAACTACTTTCACAATCATCCATTCAGGATTGTTATTCAAACGCTCTTTAGATTCACGCATTGCCTCTACAACTTGTAATCTTTTCAACGCTTCATTTTTACGTTGAACGGACGTTTCGTTGTTTGCTTTATCTCTCAAATCATACGACAAAGAGTCTAAATCCAAACGTTTCAACAAGTCGTGTAACGCATCAGCACCCATTTTCGCAATGAATTTATTTGGGTCTGAGTCTTCTAAATACTGATTATCTTTCGGTAAAGCATCTAAAATATCCAAATACTCTTCTTCCGTCAAGAAATCCAAGTAAGAAATTGGCGACTCTGCATTCATGTTCGCCGCAATACCTGCTTGAATAACCACGTAGCGTTCGTAATAGATAATTTGATCTAATTTTTTTGTCGGTAAGCCCAACATATAACCGATTTTGTTCGGTAAAGATCTAAAATACCAAATATGTGCAACAGGAACAACAAGTGAGATGTGTCCCATACGCTCACGTCTTACTTTTTTCTCTGTTACTTCAACACCACAACGGTCACAAACGATACCCTTATAACGAATACGTTTATACTTACCGCAGTGACACTCATAATCCTTAACAGGACCAAAAATACGCTCACAAAACAAACCATCTCTTTCAGGTTTGTATGTTCGGTAATTTATTGTTTCTGGTTTTAATACTTCACCACTTGACTGCTCAAGGATAGTTTCGGGAGATGCAAGCGAGATAACGATTTTATCAAAGCTGCTCTGTCCTTTTGGTGTTTCTCTTTTAAAAGCCATTCTATTTCGATTGTTATAATTCTAAAAATATTATTCTAAAGACACATTTAAACATAGTCCTTTCAACTCATGCAACAATACATTGAAAGATTCAGGAATACCCGATTCAGGGATATTATCACCTTTCACGATTGCCTCATAAGCTTTCGCTCTTCCTACTACGTCGTCAGATTTAATTGTCAAAATTTCACGTAGGATATTAGATGCACCATAAGCCTCTAATGCCCAAACCTCCATTTCTCCAAAACGCTGACCTCCGAATTGTGCCTTACCTCCAAGAGGTTGTTGTGTAATCAACGAGTATGGCCCGATTGAACGTGCGTGCATTTTATCATCAACCATGTGTGATAATTTAAGCATATAAATCACACCTACCGTCGCTGGTTGGTGGAAACGTTCGCCTGTTCCTCCGTCATACAAGTATGTTTTACCTGCTCTTGGAATACCTGCTTGGTCTGAAAATTCGTTGATTTCTTCCATCGTTGCACCGTCAAAGATAGGCGTTGCAAATTTCAACCCTAATTTTTGTCCTGCCCAACCCAAAACTGTTTCATAAATCTGACCCAAGTTCATACGAGAAGGTACACCCAACGGGTTTAACACGATGTCAACAGGAGTTCCGTCTTCCAAGAAAGGCATATCTTCTGCACGAACGATGTTCGCAACGATACCTTTATTTCCGTGACGACCCGCCATTTTATCCCCAACTTTTAGCTTGCGTTTTTTAGCTACATAAACTTTCGCTAATTTCATAATTCCCGAAGGTAAATCGTCCCCAACAGAAATGTGGAATTTTTTGCGTTTGTATGTTCCTAAAAGGTCGTTTGCTTTAATATTAAAATTGTGAATTACACGGCTAACCAATGAATTAACTTCAGCATCTTCTGTCCAATCTAACGGATTAATAACATTATAATCAATTGATAACAAAGCCTTTGTTGAGAACTTAGAACCTTTTTTGATTATCTCTTCTTTGTAGTTATTAAATACACCTGTCGATTTATGTTCTGCCAAAATCAGCGTCAATTTGTCCGCTAAAATTTCTTTCAACGCCACTAAATCTTTTTCGTAATCCGCATCCAGAGCCTCTAAAATAGGTTTGTCTTGCGCTTTTGTTTTACGATCTTTAATCGAACGTGAGAACAATTTTTTGTCAATAACAACACCTCTTAACGATGGTCCTGCTTTCAACGATGCATCTTTCACATCACCTGCTTTATCACCGAAAATCGCACGTAAAAGTTTTTCTTCTGGGGAAGGATCTGTTTCGCCTTTTGGCGTAATTTTACCAATTAAGATGTCGCCTTCCTTTATTTCAGCGCCGATACGTATCATACCGTTTTCATCTAAATCTTTCGTTGCCTCTTCACTTACGTTTGGAATATCAGATGTTAATTCTTCCATTCCTCGACGTGTGTCACGAACTTCGATTGAATATTCATCAATATGAATAGATGTAAATATGTCGTTTCTTACAACTTTTTCAGAAATCACAATCGCATCTTCAAAGTTATAACCTTGCCATGGCATGAACGCTACTTTTAAGTTTTGTCCTAAAGCTAACTCTCCATTTTCAGTTGCATAACCTTCACAAAGAACCTGACCTTTTGAAACTTTATCGCCTTTTTTAACAATTGGTTTCAAGTTGATAACCATACCTTGGTTAGTCTTTTGGTACTTCGTTAAATTGTATGTTTTAAGTTCGTTATCAAAACTTACTAATTTGTCGCTATCAGACCAATCGTAACGAATTTGAATTTCGTTTGCATCAACATATTCTACAACTCCTGTCCCTTCTGCGTTTACCAACACACGTGAATCTCTTGCTATTAAGCGTTCGATACCCGTACCTACGATTGGTGCTTGTGGTTTTAACAATGGAACTGCTTGACGTTGCATGTTTGAGCCCATCAATGCACGGTTGGCATCGTTGTGTTCCAAGAACGGAATTAATGATGCGGCAATTGATGCGATTTGGTTTGTTCCAACGTCCATTAAGTCAATTTCAGTTGGTTCAACAACAGGGAAATCTCCTTCCAAACGTGCTTTCACAACAGGGTCAGTCAATTTTCCTTTTTCGTCAACAATAATGTTCGATTGTGCAATCATTTTTTGACCTTCTTCTTCCGCAGTCAAATAAATTGGTTCAGCACTCATATCCACCTTACCATTTTTAACAACTCGGTATGGCGTTTCGATGAAACCAAGTTTGTTTACTTTCGCAAACACACATAAAGAGGAAATCAAACCAATGTTTGGTCCTTCTGGTGTTTCAATCGTACACAAACGTCCGTAGTGTGTGTAGTGAACGTCACGCACCTCAAAACCTGCTCTTTCACGAGAAAGTCCGCCTGGCCCTAATGCTGATAATCTTCGTTTGTGCGTAACCTCTGCCAATGGATTTGTTTGATCCATAAATTGTGACAACTGGTTGACACCAAAGAATGAGTTAATCACAGACGACAATGTTTTCGCATTGATTAAGTCGATTGGTGTAAATACCTCATTATCACGAACGTTCATACGCTCACGAATCGTTCTTGCCATTCTTGCCAAACCAACACCGAATTGTGCGTACAACTGTTCGCCTACCGTTCTAACACGTCTGTTTGATAAGTGGTCAATATCGTCAACATCTGCTTTAGAGTTTACTAACTCAATTAAATATTTAACGATTTGTAAGATGTCTGTTTTTGTTAAAACACGTGAATTTTCGGTATCTTCCAAGTTTAATTTCTTGTTGATACGGAAACGTCCTACCTCGCCTAAATCATAACGAGCATCTGAGAAGAATAATCTTTCAAAAACGCTTTTCGCTGTTTCATAATCAGGTGGTTCAGCATTTCTTAACTGACGGTAGATGTGTTCAATTGCCTCTTTTTCAGAATTTGAAGTATCTTTTTGAAGCGTATTGAAGATGATTGAAAAATCGTTAGAAGCAACATCTTCTTTGTGTAAGATGATTGTTTTCACACCTGCATCAGCAATTAAGTCGATGTGGTGTTCTTCCAAAATACTTTCTCTATCCAAAAGTACTTCGTTTCTTTCGATAGAAACAACTTCTCCTGTATCTTCATCAACGAAATCTTCAACCCATGATTTTAATACACGAGCAGCCAACGTACGACCAACTAATTTTTTCAAATTTGGTTTCGTCGCTTTTTCTTCATCGGCAAGTCCGAAGATTTCTAATATATCTTTATCTGTTTCAAAACCTAACGCACGGAAAAGAGTTGTAACAGGTAATTTTTTCTTACGATCAATATAAGCGTACATGACATTGTTGATGTCAGTCGCAAATTCCATCCAAGATCCTTTGAAAGGAATAATTCTTGCGGAATACAATTTCGTTCCGTTAGCGTGTCTTGTTTGACCAAAGAACACACCTGGTGAACGGTGTAATTGCGAAACAATAACTCTTTCTGCACCGTTGATGACAAACGAACCTTTCGGTGTCATGTACGGAATTGTACCCAAATACACATCTTGAACGATTGTTTCAAAATCTTCATGTTCTGGATCGGTACAATACAGCTTTAGTTTTGCTTTTAATGGCACACAATACGTTAAACCTCTTTCGATACATTCCTCAATGGTATATCTCGGGGGGTCAATAAAGTAGTCCTGAAATTCTAACACGAATTGATTACGTGTATCCGAAATCGGGAAATTTTCAGAGAATACCTGAAATAAGCCTTCACGATTTCGATTTTCCGGTGTTGTTTCCAACTGGAAAAATTCTTGAAAAGACTGTAATTGAATATCTAAAAAGTCTGGATATTCAAATATTTTTTTGCTCGTAGCAAAATTAATTCTTCCGTTTGTTTTACTATTTGTTGCCAAAGCTAATAATTTTATAAATAAAACAAATGCTAAAATAGCACTCTATTGCATTAAATAGGAATAGGCATCCGTCAAAATGACGGACACCTAAAGTCCTTTGGATAGTTATTGAAATTATTTAATTTCAACTTCTGCTCCAGCTTCTTCTAAAGATTTTTTAAGACCTTCTGCTTCGTCTTTAGAAACACCTTCTTTCAATGTAGTTGGTGCACCGTCAACTAAATCTTTAGATTCTTTCAAACCTTGACCAGTTAACTCTTTTACTAACTTAACTACTGCTAATTTGTTAGCACCACCGTTTTTCAAAATTACAGTGAATTCTGTTTGCTCTTCAGCAGCTACACCAGCACCAGCACCACCAGCAACCATTACAGGAGCTGCAGCAGCAGGTTCGATACCATATTCGTCTTTCAAAATTGTTGCTAACTCGTTTACTTCTTTTACTGTCAAGTTAACCAATGTTTCTGCGATTTGTTTTAAATCAGCCATTTTAATTTAATTTAAAAGTTATTAATTTAATTTTTAATTTATGCTCTTTCTTCGAGCGTTTTAAGAATTCCTGCGATTTTACCACCTTGTCCTTTAAGAGCAGAGATAACATTTTTAGCAGGCGATTGTAACAATCCAACGATTTCGCCAAGCAATTCCTCTTTCGATTTGATTGCTACTAATGCGTCTAATTGATTGTCTCCAATAAATACTGCTTCTTCAATGTATGCTGCTTTTAAAGCAGGTTTAGCATTTTTTTCACGGAACTCTTTGATGATTTTAGCAGGTAAGTTACCTACTTCTGTAAACATGATTGCTGTGTGTCCACTTAATGTCGCATTCAATTCAGAAAAATCCTTACCTTCTACTTTATCAAAAGCTTTTGCAAGTAATGTGTTTTTTACTGAACGTAGGCGAATGTTTGCATTGAAACATTTTCTTCTAAGTTTGTTCACAGCATCGACTGTCAATTCAGAAGTGTCTGTCAAATAAAAGATATTTGACTGTGATAATTCCTGTGCTAAATCATCGATGTACTGAGCTTTCTCTTCTCTTGTCATAATTTAAGAATTTAAGCTGTGATTGATTTAGTGTCAATATTGATACTTGGGCTCATTGTTGAACTCAAATAAACACTCTTGATATACGTTCCTTTAGCCGCTGATGGTTTCAATTTAATCAATGCTTGAATTAATTCCACTGCATTGTCTTTAATTTTTGCACCTTCAAAGCTAACCTTACCAATTCCAGAGTGAATGTTACCATACTTGTCAACTTTGAAATCGATTTTACCTGCTTTAACTTCTGTTACAGCTTTTCCGATTTCCATAGTTACCGTTCCTGTTTTAGGGTTTGGCATTAAGTTTCTTGGTCCTAAAACACGACCTAAAGCACCTACTTTACCCATAACTGACGGCATTGTAATAATAACATCAATATCTGTCCAACCTCCTTTAATCTTGTCGATGTATTCGTCAAGACCAACGAAATCTGCCCCAGCTTCTTTAGCTTCTGCCTCCTTGTCTGGAGTACACAATACTAAAACTTTAACGTCTTTACCTGTACCGTGAGGTAAGGCAACAGTTCCACGAACCATTTGGTTCGACTTACGAGGATCAACTCCTAAACGAACGCTAATGTCAACTGACGCGTCAAATTTAGTTGTTGTGATGTCCTTCACTAAATTACAAGCGTCCTCAATGGAATAAATTTTAGACAAATCTACCTTTGCTAAAACTTCTTTTCTTTTTTTAGATATTCTTCCCATGATTTACACTTATTTAGTTTTCGGGGCATCGCCACCTTTAACTGTTACACCCATACTTCTCGCTGTACCTGCAATCATAGACATTGCTGAGTCAACTGTAAAACAGTTCAAATCTGCCAACTTATCTTCCGCGATAGTTTTAACTTGTTCCCAAGTTAAGTTACCCACTTTCGATTTGTTTGGCGAAGATGAACCTTTTTTCAGTTTAGCAGTTTCAATAATTTGAACTGCCGCTGGAGAGGTTTTAATCACAAAGTCAAAAGATTTATCACTATACACAGTGATAACACATGGTGTTACTTTACCCATTTTATCTTGTGTTCTCGCGTTGAATTGCTTACAGAACTCCATGATATTCACACCTTTAGAACCCAAAGCAGGGCCTACTGGTGGAGCTGGGTTAGCTTGACCACCTTTGACTTGAAGTTTAATTAATGCTGCTACTTCTTTAGCCATTTTTACTCTATTTTATGTAGTCATAACGCAGACAAAAGGGAAGCTTATCGATTGTGCTGCTGCTACGGTTATTACAAATTTATACTTCTTTTTCAACTTGCATGTAACTTAATTCAAGCAAGTTCTTTCTACCGAAAATTTTAACCATTACTTTCAATTTCTTTTTGTCCTCATTGATTTCTTCAATTTGACCTGAGAAATTATTAAATGGCCCGTCGATTACTTTCACAGGCTCACCAACAACAAATGGTATTTTCATTTCTTCTTCCGTAGAAGAAAGTTCGTCCACTTTTCCTAAAAGACGATTTACTTCGGACATTCTCAACGGAACAGGCTCACCACCTTTTTCCGCTCCCAAAAATCCGATTACGTTTGGAATACCCTTAATAACGTGTTCTACCTCACCGACCAAAGCCGCTTCAACTAAAACATATCCAGGGAAATAAACTTTTTCTTTACTGATTTTCTTACCGTTACGAATTTGAAAAACTTTTTCGGTAGGAATTAAAATTTGTGATATATAATCAGACAATTTCAAACGTGAAACTTCAAGTTCGAGATATTCTTTCGACTTCTTCTCTTTTCCGCTTACTGCACGGACAACATACCACTTTTTTTCGATTTCTTTCATTTTACAATAAATTATGAAATAAAGAAACTATAAATATATCCCATTAATCCTTTCCATAATCCTGTTGGATTGGAAGAAATACCAAGAATATAATCCATTACAAAAATAAGCAGTGAGAATACTAATGAGGAAACCGTTACGATAATTGTACTGCTTTGAAGTTCTTTCCATGTAGGCCAAGTAACTTTGTGTACCATCTCGTAAACAGTGTCGTCGATATATGTTTTTATACTTTTAAACACGCTAATTAGTTTTTGTTTGCACGGGCGGTAGGGTTCGAACCCACGACCAATGGTTTTGGAGACCACTACTCTACCAGCTGAGCTACGCCCGTATAAAAAGGGGAATCGAAATTCCCCTTTTTAAGTTAATTATTTAATTGAATCTTATTCAATGATTTCAGTTACCTGACCAGCACCAACTGTTCTTCCTCCTTCACGCATTGCGAAACGAAGACCTTTGTCCATTGCTACAGGAACGATTAAGTTTACTTCGATAGAAACGTTATCACCTGGCATAACCATTTCACGTCCGTCTGTCAAGATGATTTCACCTGTTACGTCAGTTGTACGGAAGTAAAACTGTGGGCGGTATTTGTTATGGAATGGCGTGTGACGACCACCTTCTTCTTTTTTCAAGATATACGCCTCAGCTTTGAATTTAGCGTGTGGTTTTGTAGATCCTGGTTTACAAATAACCATACCACGTTTGATATCTTTTTTCTCGATACCACGTAACAATAAACCTACGTTGTCACCAGCTTCACCTCTATCTAAGATTTTGCGGAACATCTCAACACCTGTTACAGTTGAAGTTAATTTTTCTTCACCCATACCCAAGATTTCAACTGGCTCACCAGAGTTGATAACACCTGTTTCGATACGTCCTGTTGCTACTGTTCCACGACCTGTAATTGTGAAAACGTCCTCAACTGGCATCAAGAAAGGTTTGTCAACCTCACGTGGAGGAAGTTCAATGTATGAATCAACTGCTGCCATTAATTCCTCAACTTTAGCAACCCATTGTGGCTCACCGTTAAGTGCACCTAAAGCAGAACCTTGGATAACTGGAGTGTTATCACCGTCATAGCTATAGAATGACAATAATTCACGGATTTCCATTTCAACCAATTCTAACAACTCAGCGTCATCAACCATATCC
>DAOMPZ010000022.1:0-10791 GCA_035445045.1 Crocinitomicaceae bacterium
AAACTCTCAACATCACGCAATTGGGCAGTTTGGCTCAACGAATATTTAGAACGTTACCCAACGAAAATTGACGAGTTGCGTTACACACTTTCGGCAATCGCTCCCGAAAATAAAGACAGCGAGTTTACGTGGAAAGAATATCAGGCTCGTGTCAACAACGAATTGGGCGCAATCCTTGGGAATTTCGTGAACCGTGCTTTGGTACTAACCAACAAATATTACGACGGAAAAGTTCCTGCAATTGGGCAAACAACGGCGGAAGACGATGTCGTTTTAGCGGAAATGAAACAGTTTCCAGAGCGTATTTCCAAGTTGATTTATGCGTATAAATTCCGTGAAGCACAAGCCGAAGCGATGAATTTAGCACGTTTAGGAAACAAATATTTGGCAGACACCGAACCTTGGAAATTGGTCAAAACGGACGAAAAACGTGTGGAAACAATCATGCACATTGCTTTGCAAATTACGGCTAATTTAGCCATGGTACTCGAACCGTTTTTGCCTACCACAGCACAAAAGTTAAGGACGTGTTTGAACCTCGACTTAACAACGTGGAACGAAATTGGAACAGTCGATTTATTGAAAGTCGGGCAAGTGGTGACTGCTCCCGAAATCTTATATCCAAAAATTGAAGATAATATGGTCGAAGCGGAATTGGAAATCTTGAAAAACAGTCAAAAAGTACCTGTTTTAGAAACAAAAAAAGAAGTACAACCGCAAAAACAAGCAACGACATTCGACCAATTTTCAGCGATGGACATTCGTTTGGGAACGATTACCGCTGCCGAGAAAGTTAAAAAAGCAGACAAACTGTTGCAACTAACCGTGGACACAGGAATTGATACACGCACGATTATTTCGGGCATTGCGGAACATTATACACCTGAAGAAGTGATTGGAAAAACGGTTGCTGTTCTGTTGAATTTAGAACCACGAAAAATCAAAGGTATCGAATCGCAAGGTATGATTTTAATGGCAGAAGACGAAAACGGAAAATTGAGTTTTATGATACCCGAAAAAGGATTTGGTGCAGGTTCGGAAATTCGGTAAATTGATTGAATAGAAAGTTATAGAACAGCGCAAAAAGTAATAAAGTTTAAAAATTTCCGTTTGACGGTTGAAGATAAATACCGTAAAAAATAGAAATCTCAACATGACAAAAGTAGTTTTGACCCTTCTAACTGTGTTTGCAGTTACCTGTGCCAAAGCACAAACAGAGCAAAAAATAAAAAAAGCAAAAGACAGTCTGTACATTGAAGAAGTTGAAAACAAGAAAACATCTGACAAGGTATTACACGCCGAGCCTTTATATATTGACTTAATTCGAGATTTAGGCGCAAGAAAAGGCGAAAAAGAATGGAATGTTGGACTGGGTTTAACGGATAATAATACTTCTGACAAATATACCGCACTTGTTGAATACGAATGGGCACCAATTGATAGACTTGGGCTTGAAGTTGAATTACCTTTTTCAATTTATTACGCAGCGAACGGTAATGCACCGAGTAACAAACTGAATAGTATAAAATTAGCTGCTCAATATTCATTTTATGTGTCTGAAAAAAATAAAACGAGTATGGCTTTCGGATATATTCAAGAATTTGAATTGACAGAATTTAAAAAATATGGAAAAGGCAAACTTTTTACAGGTAATGTTTACAATCCTTTTTTTGTAGCAGCTAAACGGTTTGGTAATAATTTTCATACGTTACTTTACACAGGACCAGCTTTTATGCATCACTTTTCAAACAAATCTGTTCAAATAAGTTGGCAAATAAACAGCAACTTTCATTACATGATTCCAGGAACACGAAATTTCATTGGAATTGAATTTAACAAAGCTATCGAAAATAGAGATTTTGACATGACAATCCGACCGCAAATGCGAGTGGGCGTAACAGAAAATCTATTGATTGGCATTGTTGCAGGTATTCCTGTAAACAGGGAGAATGAACGCTTTAGCGCATTTTTACGACTGATTTATGAACCACACAGCAAGAAACACCGTGCGAATAATTAAAAATTAAACGTCAAAAATAAGTCTTGTGTCTTATGTCTAATGTCTTTCGGTCTTAAAAAAAAGTAAAATTATTTCCTTAAAATTTTCATTAATTCATAGAGATACTTATCTTCGCACCTTAAAATTTAAAAACAACAATGGCTTTAATAGGAAAAATTAGAGAAAAAACGTGGATTTTATTCCTTGTAATCGGTCTTGCAATGGTTGCTTTCATCGTTACAGACTTTTCAAAATCAGGTGGACAAATTAAATTGTACCCAGGTGATGTTTATGGAAAAAACATTGAGTCCGATGAGTACGAAAGAATAGTTAATGAAACGAAAAACCAAGATGCACAAGAGGCGCAACAGCAACAAAGACAATACACAGCACAAGACGAAGAGAATTCAATTGAAAAAGCGTGGAATGCGTTAGTTGAAGAAAAAATCTTATCTAAAGAATTAGAGGCGTTGCAAATAACGGTTTCAGACAAAGAAGCTGAGGCGTATTTGTTAGGTGTGGACGGATTTACATTGAATCCAAACATCGAAAGTCAATTTATCGGACAAGACGGAAAATTTGACAGACGTGCGTTAGAGCAACGTATTGAGCAAATGAAAATGTCGAAAGATGCGCAAGAGGCTCAAAATTGGAAAATGACCGTTGATGGCGTTAAAAAATCGAGAATTTACGAAAAATATATGCAGTTGTTGAATTTGACTGCTTACGTAACGACTTTAGAGGCTGAAAATGAGTATATCGCTCAAAATGAGATGAAAGAAGTTTCGTTTGTTGGAAAAAGTTTTCATGAAATTCCTGATGCGGAAATCACTGTAAAAGACGAGCAAATCAAAAAATATTACGATGAACACAAAAACGAAAAGAAATGGGAAGTGTTTTCTGCAAGCCGTGATGTGAAATATTTTGAAGTTCCATTACGTCCGTCTAACGAGGATATTCAAGCGTTCAATACAGAGTTACAGTCGTTGAAAGATAAATTTATAAAAAGCAAAAATGACAGTTTATTTGTGTTAGCAAACAGCGAGTTTAAATTTTACTCTAAAGAACACCAAATGACGTTCTTGCCCGAAGGTCACAAAGAGGCACAACAAGGTTTGACCTATCCTGCGTATATGGATAGTGCGTTCAGAGCTGCACAAATCGGCGATGTTATCGGACCTTACGCAGACGGCGACACATACCGTATCACGAAAGTTCTTGACAAAAACAAATATTTGTTGTCTGCAAGACACATTTTACTTTCAGCACAAGACAGCGCATCTATCGCAAAAGCGGAAACGAGAGCAGATTCGATTGTGAAAGTTGTCAATGCGAATAACTTTGAGGAGTTCGTGACGAAATTCTCACAAGACCCAGGTTCGGTAAGTACAGGCGGTAAATACGAAGATTTCTTTGATTTCAAAATGGTTCCTGAATTTTCTAAATTCATCGTTGACAATCCAGTTGGAAAAATCGGTTGGGTAAAAACGCAATTCGGTATTCACATCATCGAAGTCTTGAAAAAAGAAGAAGTGAACTACCCTATTTTGGCGATTGTTCAAAAAACACTAGCGCCAAGCGAAGAAACGGAAAACAATACGTTAAACATCGCTTACGACATGATTGAAAAAATTGATGCTAAAATCAGTAAAGCAAAAACCGCTGAAGAAAAAGTAGCATTGTTTGACACGATTGCAAAACAAAACAACTTCTTCGTAACAACGCCAATCACGATTTACGATAACAGTCCGAAAGTAAATAATTTTGCTAATCCATTATTGAAAAACAACGTTATCAAATTTGCGTACGACAAAAAAGCAGAAGTTGGCACATTGAGTTCTGTTCCTTACAAAGGCGACAAAATTTATATCGTAAGCATGATTTCGGCAATTCGTAAAAAAGGTGTTCCAGAATTTGAAGACGTAAAAGAGCGTATGAAACGTGAAGTGATTAAAGAAATTAAAGCAAAACGTATTGCATCGCAATTACAAGGAGCAAATAATTTAGAGGCTGTGGCACAAAAAACTGGTTCTACGGTTCAAACGGCAACAATTACGTTTGCTAACCCACAAATCGGAAGTTTAGGCTACGATGCCAAAGCTGTTGGTGCGTTGTATAACAACTTGAAAGACGGAAAAATGACCGCACCAATTATTGGCGAAAATGGTGTTTATGTTTTCAAAATCAATAAAACTATCAAAGCTCCAAAAACGGAAAATTATGAAGTTCAAAGAGAGCAAATGTTGAACAGCGAGCGTCAAGGTGTTTACAACAGAGTGCGTCAAGCATTGTACAAAGTTGCCGACCCTGTTGACAACCGTACATTCAACCAACTCGGAATTTTAAGAAAGTAAATTTTTCATATATCATAGTTAGAAAAGGAAAAGCCTTAGCGTTATCGTTAAGGCTTTTTTTGTGTCGAAATGATTAGAATTAACTCATTTTTAAGCGTTTGAACAATTCCAATGTTTGCTAAAGGTTTTATCTTTGTACGCAAATATTTATTCATTCAAAAAAATTATCTATGAAAAAAATCAGTAAAATGACCGCATTATTTGCGTTGTCCGTAGTAGTCTTAGCATCGTGTACCGTTCAAAAAAGACTACACAACCCAGGGTTTCATGTGCAATTTGACAAAAAATTTAAAAACGAAAAGTCTAACGTAGCTAAAAAGACAAATGAGAAAAACACAGTAATCGCTGTTGAAAACAACACCAAACAAACGTTTGAAAACAATCAAGTTGAAGCATTAAAAGAATTGGTTGTAGCAAACGAAGTAGCGAACACTGTAATCACAGAAACAGTAAACGATGTAGCGGCAGTAGAAAATACAGTGGTTGCACCCGTACAAAAAACAGCGAAAAAAGTAGTTTCAACAACACAAAAAACAGTTACACAGAG
Source organism: Crocinitomicaceae bacterium (assembly GCA_035445045.1). Lineage (GTDB taxonomy): Bacteria > Bacteroidota > Bacteroidia > Flavobacteriales_D > Crocinitomicaceae > 40-80. The sequence goes on from DAOMPZ010000022.1 coordinate 4,901, forward strand.
TGTTACTAAAAAACAAACTTCGATAGCTAAACTTTTAACGAAAACAAAAGCAAATAGCGCATCGGGTAGTGGAAAAGCATCAGGTGGAACATTAGTTTTATTCGTAATTTTATGTTTGTTCCCATTTATCAACTTAATTCCTGTTTACTTAACAGATGGAAGTATTACTATGAACTTTTGGGTAACATTAATCTTAGATATTTTAGGTGCATTACCAGGGATTATCTTCGCATTATTAGTTGTATTAGGCGTTGTGAGTTTGTAGCACGTTAAAACTTTGAACCACATAGATACATAGCAAAAACATAGATAAATAAGGAAAATATAGTTTACATAGCGTTTGTCTTTGACAAATGCCTATTGTTTTTCTAAAAAATTTCTTTCAAAAACTATGAAACCTCTATATTCCTATGTGGTTTTTTGTTTTTTAGACACTCGCCTTAAAAACCAATAACCAATAAATCCCGAAGTAAGCGAAGTTATCAAAATGGCAAATTTCGCCTCGTTGATGTGCGCAACATCTTCAAACGATAAGAGCGAAACAAAAATAGACATCGTAAAGCCAATTCCTGCGAGTAGTCCTACATTTCAAACGAAGCACTAACCCGTTCTCTCTTGCAAAATCCTTGTTTATGGGCTGGTATTATTTTTTTTGTTTGTTTAATATCAAGTAGCCTAAAATTCCTGCTATTATAGAAGCAAAGAAAATTCCAATTTTTGCTTGTGTAATATGTTCTTCACTCGTGAATGCTAAAGATGTTATAAATAATGACATTGTGAAGCCTATTCCTGCTAATAAACCTAATCCCAAAAGATTTCTAAAATTCATTCCGTCTGGAAAAGGTGCTATTTTTAGTTTAACAAACAATAATGTAAAACCTACAACTCCTACAACTTTTCCGACCAAAAGACCGAGCGAAACACCTAAAGCAATATTTGTGCTGAAAAGTTGCTCGAAATCAATAGCGACAGAAACTCCCGCATTGGCTAAAGCAAAAATTGGAATAATGAGAAATGTAACCATTGGGTGCATTGCGTGTTCTAATCTCTGTAAAGGTGGAATTATTTCATTTGTGTCTTTCTTGACTTCATCTAAAATGTGTAATTGCTCGTTTGTTAAAGTCGGCATTTTGTTGTTTGGGTCAATGGATTTAAACTTTGTAAGATAGTTTTGAATTTTTGTTATGTAAAGGTTTTCTTTTATTTTCATATCGGCAGGAATGGTAAATGCAGCTAAAACAGAAGCAATAGTTGCGTGAACTCCTGATAATAAAAATGCTATCCAAACTCCTACAATTCCGATAATTGCATAAAACAATACATTACGTACCCCTATTTTGTTTCCGATGTACATTATCAAAACAAATCCCAATCCGATTAAAAGACTTAAAGTCGAAATGTCAGAAGTGTAGAAAAAAGCAATTACTAAAACAGCTCCCAAGTCATCAACAATGGCTAAAGCTGTCAAAAATACTTTTAAAGAAAGTGGAATTTTATTTCCTAATAGGTATAAAACCCCCAAAGCAAAAGCTATGTCCGTAGCCATAGGTATTCCCCAACCATTTTGAGTGTCTCCTGAAGGATTTAATACAAAATAAATCAATGCAGGAACAAGCATTCCTCCAATTGCCGCTCCAATTGGCAAAAGTGCTTTTCTTGGGTTTGAAAGTTCTCCTCCGATAATTTCTCTTTTAAGTTCAAGTCCAACTACAAAAAAGAAAATAGCCATTAAGCCATCGTTTATCCAATGATGTAAACTGTATTCTAAATAACTTTTTCCATCAAATTGAAAACCAATTTTGTGTTCAAAAAAGTGGTGGTATGCGTCTGAAAATGGTGAATTAGCGAGAATTAGGGCAATTATTACACTTATTCCGAGTACAATTCCTCCTGCTTTTTCGTTTTGTATAAATTTTTGAAGTGGCTTGTTTATTTTGTCAATAGGGTAATTCCTTTGTTTATTCATTATATTTTCTTTTCTTGTTTCAAATTCACAAAATTACTTTTTTTTAAAAGAATAATTTTAGTTTAATCGTCTTATTTTTCAATTACGTTGTTTTGATGACGAACGTTTGTTTTATACTTGCATATAACAAATATTCCACGTGGATTTCCGTAGAATAAAAAAGTGCAATAACCACACTATCGCAATCAAATCATCGACAATCGCTAGGGCGGTCAAGAAAATTTTTAAGCTAATCGGAATTTTATTACCCAAAAGTGAAAGTACCGCCAAGGCAAAAGCAATATCTGTCGCCATGGGAATACCCCAGCCGTGAACGGTAGTCACCAAGCCGTCATTTATCCAACTTTCAACGCTAAAGTTCAAGTGAATCGTATCGTTTTCAAAGCCAATTTTTCGATCTAAAAACGTTTGAAAATCAGTCGCAAAAACAGAATTAACCAAAATAAGCGAAACAATCATGCATAAAAAAAGTAGCATACTTCCCAAATACGCACTTTGGGCAAACTCTTTGAATATTTGAAATTTGATTTTTTTACTCATTTTCTGTTTTATCTATTAAATGTGTAAAGTTACTGTTTTTATTTCGTAGTTTTGTTTTATATTTGAAAACAATGAACACAAAAATTCTTCTTTGAGTGGAACACATAACTTTAGTTTAAATCCTTAATTATTAACATTTTAAAGGCATTAAATATGTTTACTCTTTTTCCTTTACTTTCTATAAGTTACTAATATTCAGTTTAAAAACAATCAAATTTAGATTATAAACACTTTTTTTCAAATAAAATCTACGAAAAACATTGTTTTCTCGCATTTTTGTTTAATTTCACACCTTTAAAATTATAAAAAGAACATGAGTACAGAAACACAGAAAGGACACCCTAAAGGGTTGTATCTATTGTTCGTGACCGAGATGTGGGAACGATTTAGTTACTATGGAATGAGAGCTATCTTCACGCTTTTCATGGTCAACGCATTGATGTTTGATAAGACATTGGCATCAACAGTTTATGGAAATTACACAGGTTTAGTTTACTTAACGCCGTTAATTGGTGGGTATGTTGCCGACCGTTATTGGGGTAACAGACGCTCTATTTTTGTGGGTGGAATTATGATGGCTATTGGACAATTTTTCATGTTCTTAGCAGGTTCATTTTACACAGAAGTACACTTGGCAACAACCCTAATGTTTATTGGTTTAGGTTTTTTAATTTTCGGAAACGGATTTTTCAAACCAAACATTTCAACCATGGTTGGACAATTGTACAAAGAGGGCGACAAACGTGTCGATTCGGCTTTTACGATTTTCTATATGGGTATCAATTTGGGAGCTTTCTTTGCTCCGATTGTTACAGGAACGTTGGGCGAAGTCTATGACGCAAACGGTTTAATCGTTCCTGCTGCATTTAAGTGGGGATTCCTTGCTGCGTGTATCGGAATGTTGTTATCAACTGCGATTTTTGAATTATTGAAAAACAAATACATCGTTACACCTGACGGCGAAGTGATTGGCGGAAAACCTGTTAAGAAAGTAGAAACCGTTGAAGAAAGTGCTGTAAAAGTAAAAATGAGTACCAAAGAAATTTCCGTTTTATTGTTAAGTTCATTGGCTTTATTTGTATTCTTCAAAGGTGTTTTAGCGTTCGACTTAATTGGCGCATTTATCTATACAGCGTGTCTCATCGCTCCAGCAACAATTATCACAGACAAATCCTTGACAAAAGTTGAAAAAGATAGAATTTGGGTTATTTTCATTATCGCATTTTTTGTTATCTTCTTTTGGTCGGCATTTGAGCAAGCAGGCGCATCATTGACCTTTTTTGCACAAGAGCAAACGAATAGAAATTTTTTCAGTTGGGAAATTCCATCTTCTTATTTCCAATCTATCAATGCCGTTGCGATTGTGATTTTCGCACCTATTTTTGCTATTATTTGGACGAAACTAGGGAAAGCAAACAGAGAACCCTCCTCGCCTATTAAACAATCTATCGGTTTATTTTTATTAGCATTGGGTTATTTGATTATCGCTATCGGTGTAAAAGGATTAGACCCAAGTGTAAAAGTGAGCATGATGTGGTTGGTAACACTTTATACCATTCACACTTTTGGAGAATTGTGTTTGTCGCCTATTGGTTTATCTATGGTTGTTAAATTAGCTCCTGTGCGTTTTGCATCATTGTTGATGGGCGTTTGGTTTTTGTCAACAGCAACAGCGAATAAATTTGCAGGCGACTTGTCAAAATTATATCCCGAAGACATCAAGGTTGAAAACAGTTACAGCCTAAGCACTTTAGACTTAAATGGCTACAACGTAGATTTAACAAAAGAAACTATTCATCAACACATTGCTTCCAATAGAGGTGTTTTAGAATTTAAAGTGAATGACAATTCATCTAAAAAAGCAGAATTAAGTTTTGGCGAAACATTCATCAAAAACTTATTCGGAACGGAAGAACCTCAAGAAAAAGTTGTTTCTATCTCTGTAAATAACGACGAGCAAAGCGACTTATCAGATTATCAAAAGAAACTTTCGATTGCAGGTTATGGCAACTTTGACCATGTTTACCATTTCAACCAAGACCATACAAAAATGTATGTGATAAAATCTATTGTTGACAAGAAGACAAAAGTTATTTCTGCAACATTGGAAGAGTGGAATTTAAACCCTGTAAAACCATCTTTCTTAGGTGTTCAAATTACATCACTGTATCATTTCTTTATGATTTTTGTCGTGTTAGCAGGTTGCGCTTCCATTATTTTATTCTTGCTATCTAGCAAATTAAATAAAATGATGCACGGACTAAGATAAAACATTTGAGCATAAAAAAAGAGGTCAATTGACCTCTTTTTTTATGTCTTAACATTGCTTCTAACTTATTCTTTCACAAACAATTTTGTTTTAGAACTTTGACCGTTTGAAACGCTGATAAAATAACTGCCACTCGCCAATGTATTGCCGTCAATCAACACATCATTTGTTCCCTCATTGGCTTGAATAACGTATTGTTGAATGATTTTACCTGTAACGTCTGTGATACGTACTTCGTAATTTTGAACCGATGAACTGTAAAACGAAACATTTATATCATCAGCCGTTGGGTTTGGATATACAACAAATGACGAAACGGAATTATCATTATTGGTAACACTTAAATTATCTGTTGGCGAACCTTGGTAAAGATTGATGTCATCAAGGTAAATATTGTTTCCACCCGTAGATTCGTATTGAAATTTAAAACGGAAATTTGACGTAAAATAACTTGTCGTAATGTTTGTTACGTGTACCGTTTTCCAATCTGCTTCCGTTGGTGTCCATTCTTGTGCTGAAACAGTTGTGGTTAATGAAGTACTTGTCAATGTTTTACGCAAAACATATCCTGTACCGCAATTTCCTGAAATAAAAACTTTAAATGTTTCACTTGCTTGTGCGCTACTTCTTTTAGCTGCCGCATAACGAAACGAAAGTGTCACGCCTCCTGTTGCCGAAGATGCATTGGACAAATCAAGCGTTGGCGAAATAAATGCATCTATGTCGCCATCTTGTTTGTGATTTTGAAGATACAACGATTTACTTCCCGAATGCGCAATATTGGTATTTAATTCCCATTGTTTAGAATTGTTATCAGCGTTTAAAATTTGATATTGCGTTAATTCGTTTGTGCTATTATAGTTTTCAAAACCCTCAAAAAACGGTAAAGACAGCGCACCGTCTTGTACAACGATATAATTTGTTTCGGTTTTGGATAGCGAATTTGTTCCGTCTGAAACTGTTAATTCAACTTTATAAATACCTGCTGTATTGTACGTTATTTCGGGATTTTTATCCGTTGACGTGGCAGGAGTTCCGCCCTCAAACGTCCATGTTCGTGTTTGAACGTTGTTAAACGATTTGTCTGTAAACTGAACTTTTGACCCTGCGCAAATT
>DAOMPZ010000022.1:10803-14791 GCA_035445045.1 Crocinitomicaceae bacterium
GGAAGCCTCAAAATTCACGTTACAAAGTGCTAAATTTCCGTCTGCACCTACTGCTGCCAAATTACTCGCCGAAACGATATTTTTTCGACCTCCAACAGTAGAAGCAAGTGCTGCTCGCATTCGGTCGCCTTGCCCTATGGTGAACATTTTGGAACAATACGAATAATCCATATAATTTTCGACGTTTGCTCGTGGTCCGCACGAATTTTCACTCAATTTACACGATTGCGAACCGATTGTATTCGGTGTGTCACTCACGCCATCGTCTGTGCTGCAATTAGACATTAAACCTGGCTCATTCGTTGAACCCCACGTGTGTGGTAAGTTCAGCCAATGTCCAACTTCGTGTGTTAAGGTTCGGGAAGTTCCGCCACTACTTGTTCCAATTGAGCCAACATAATTATGTAAAACCCAAATACCGTTTTCCATGGAATTTCCACCACCCCAATTTGACGGATAATTGGTATAACCTGCTGCGCCGTCAGCGTTTCTTATTACAAAAATATTTAAGTATTGGTCACCTTTCCATTCGCCACGATACACATCATTTCCTGCTTTAATCGCATCAACTTGATCATAGCCGTCACTCTCGTTTGTTAAAGCACTAAACGTTCGAGTAATACCGCTAAAACACGTTCCGTCGGGCGCAATCGTTGCCAAGCGAAATTCAACTTCAATATCCGCAGGCTCGGCCACACGGTCGGGATTTGACGCATTAAAATCAGCATGAACCGTATTTGCATCGGCGTTTAAACGTCTAAAATCACGGTTTAAAATTGCTACAGCATCATGAATTTGTTCATCTGAAATATTCTCATTTCCACCAACGTGCAAGACGTGAAAAACAACAGGAATGTAATACGTTGAGCGTGTTGTTTGACTTTGTTTAAGTGCCAATTCTGTTGCTTTCAAGGTTTGTTGGTCTTTTAAATACTGCTCGTAATAAGCAGGATTTTGCATCAATTCGTTCAACTTAACGTGTTGCTTGCAATATTCAATATTTTCGCCCTCACGCATATTTTGTGGATTAACTTGCGTATTTCCAAGTGTTGAGATGATAAGCGTTCCTAAGGCAAAAAAAACTTTTGTAAACTGTTTTTTCATAATCTATCTAAAGTAAAAAGGGGACTTTTAGTCCCCTTGTGATGTTAAATTTTAATTTTATTGTTTGATAAACTGTACAGTTTTTGACGAAGTATTATCCGATACTTTTACAAAATATGCACCATTTCCTAAATTTTCTGTATCAATTAAAACGTCGTTCGTTCCTTGGTTTGCTTTAATCGTGTACGCATAAATTACTTTACCAACTAAATCCACGACTTGCACAGTATAATTGCCTTCATTTATTGCGCTGAACGAAACATTTAACTCTGCATTCGCAGGGTTTGGATAAACCGTCATTCCGTTAATCGTTGATGACGACACGTTATTTACGCTAACTTCTGATGGTCCACCACGGTAAAGATTGATGTCATCAATGAAAAGATTGTTTCCTCCATTCGATTCCAACGAAAGTTTAAAACGGAAGTTTGGAACAAAGTACGATGTTGTGATATTCGTAACGTGTACTGTTTTCCAATCATCAGCAGACGGTGTCCAATTTGTTGCAGAAACCGTTGTTGTATATTGCGTAGCTGTCAATGTTCTACGTAATACATAACTTTCACCACAATTGTTTGAAATGTATGTTTTAAACGTTTCACTTGCTTGTGCGCTACTTCTTTTAGCTGCCGCATATCTGAATGATAAAGTTACACCACCTGTTGCTGTACTTTCGTTTGACAAGTCGATGTTTGGAGAAATAAATTCATCTACATCACCTGTTTGATTAAAATTGTTTACGTAAAGTGATTTAGTTCCAGTTCTTGCAGCATCAGTTGTTAATTCCCATTGTTTAGAATCTGCTGCGCTGTTTGAAATTTGATATTGTGGTAAATCACTTGTTGCATTATAGCTTTCAAAGCCTTCAAAATAAGGTAGTGACATTCCTTCTCCTTGTACAGTGATATATGAAGTTTCAGTCTTCGTTTTAGAAGTTGAGCCATCAGAAACCGTCAATTCTACTTTGTAAACACCTGGTGTATTGTATGTAATTTCGGGATTTTGCGCCGTTGACGAAGCTGGTGTTCCGCCTTCAAACGTCCACGTTCGTGTTTGAACATTGTTATATGATTCATCTTTAAATGTAACTGTTGTACCGATACATACTGCTTGTTGTGAAGCACTGAAATTTGCTATACAAAGAGGCGCATTTCCGTCAGCACCAGTAGCTACTAAGTTTGCAGATTTAACAAGGTTGTTTCTTCCGCCAACAGTAGAAGCAAGTGCTGCTCTCATTTTAGTACTTTGTCCTTCGGTAAACATCTTAGAACAATACGAATATTCCATGTAATTTTCAATGTTTGCCTTTGGTCCACACGCACTATTCTGTAGACAGCTTGTTACACCAATACAGTTCGGCGTATCTGCCACACCGTCGTCCGTATCACAATTTGATGCAACACCTGGGTTGTTTGTTCCGCCCCACGTATGGTCTAAATTCAACCAATGTCCAACTTCGTGCGTTAAAGCTCTTGACAATTGCGTATTTCCCGTTCCGATAGAACCAATATACGAATGTAAAATCCAAATACCATTTTTCATGGTTGAACCTCCGCCCCACGAGCCATTATTTGGTTTCATTGTATAACCTGCTGCACCACCAACATCTTTACAAATAAAGATATTTAAGTATTTGTTTCCTGCCCATTCGCCTTTGTAAACATTATTTCCTGCTTTAATCGCATCAACTTGTGAACCACCTTCGCTAGAACTACTTACACTTGTTTTAGAGGAGTATGTTCGTGTAATACCATTGAAACACGTTCCGTCAGGAGCAATTGTTGCTAAACGAAATTCGATTTCAATATCCGCAGGTTGCGCCACACGATTTGGGTTTGATGCATTAAATTCCGTTTGAACATTGTTTGCATCATTATTTAACAAACGATAATCTCTATTGAGAATATCTACCGCATTAAAAATCTGCTCATCCGAGATGTTTTCAGAACCGCCTTGGTGCAATACGTGAAACACAATAGGAATATACTGAACTGCTCTTGTTTGATTAGGATTTGCTTTCATCAACGCCTCTTGTTCTGCAAGTTCTTTTTGGTCTTTTAGATATTGCTCTTTGAAACTCGGGTTTTGCAACGCCTCTGCTAATTTTTTGTGCGATTTACAATATTCAACAGTTTCGCCTTCACGAACGTTGCCCCAATCAATTTGAGCACTCAAAAATGAAGGCAAAAGTGAAAAGAGAATGGAATAAGTTAAGGTTCTGGGTGTAAACATACTTTTTTTCATGATTTTTAGATTATTTGTTTAAAAAGTACGTGCAAGTTACGACTTTTCGGGATAGCAAAATGTCAAAACAAAAAAAAAGATACCATTTATTGATTAAACGGTATCTTTTGTTGAGTTATAATTAAAATACTATCCTAATGCTTGCGCTAAATCTGCGATTAAATCTTCGGCATCTTCTACGCCAACGCTCAAACGAATTAAGGTATCAACAACGCCTGTTTTTTCACGTTCTTCTTTCGGAATTGCAGCGTGTGTCATCGTTGCAGGGTGTCCAATCAATGATTCTACGCCTCCTAGCGACTCTGCTAAGGCAAAAATCTCTACTTTTTTAACGATATTTAATGCATCTTCTAACACATTTCCTTTCAATGTAAAAGATATCATTCCACCAAAATCACGCATTTGTTTTTTAGCAATTTCATGGTTTGGGTGCGATTCAAAACCTGGCCAATATACTTTGTCAACTTTTGGGTGAGTAGCTAAAAAATGAGCAATTTGACGGCCGTTTTCGCAATGTGCTTTCATACGCAAAGCCAAGGTTTTAATTCCTCGCAATACCAAAAACGAATCCATTGGTGCAGTAACTGCTCCCGATGAATTTTGAATACGATACATTTCGTTTGCAATCGCATCATCATTG
>DAOMPZ010000022.1:14816-24022 GCA_035445045.1 Crocinitomicaceae bacterium
AATATTTAGTTACGGAGTGCATCACGATGTCTGCGCCCAAATCTAACGGATTTTGTAAATAAGGTGATGCAAATGTATTGTCAACTGCTAACCACGCATTTGCTTTCTTCGCAATATCCGCAACCGCTTTAATATCAACAATTTTTAACGTTGGATTAGTCGGTGTTTCTGCCCAAATTAATTTGGTTTTATTGGTAATTGCGTTCTCCACAGCTTTCAAATCGTCCATCGGAACATAGTGAAAAACGATACCGTATTTCGCAAAAATCGTATTAAAAATTCGGTACGAACCACCATACAAATCGTTTGTCGAAACAACCTCATCACCTGGGTTCAACATCTTAATAACACAGTCAATAGCTGCTAATCCCGAACCAAAACACGCTCCGTATTTTCCGTTTTCAATCGCTGCGATGTTTTTTTCCAACGCATGACGTGTTGGATTTAAGGTACGTGAATATTCATATCCTTTATGCACACCAACGCCCTCTTGTACATACGTCGAAGTTTGATAAATCGGTGTCATAATTGCGCCTGTCGCTGGGTCTGGTTGTACACCTGCGTGAATGGCTTTTGTTGCAAATTTCATTTTACTGTAATCAGTCATAATTTTAAATTTTTATATTTCCTTTAAATTTGGGAATATCCTCCCCCTTAATCCCCCTCCAAAGGGGGAAACTTTATTATTTTTTTAATCCTAATTCTTTTAACTGCTCGTCTGCCAACAAAGACGGTGCATCAATCATCACATCTCTACCAGCGTTATTTTTCGGGAAAGCGATGTAATCACGAATCGAATCCGAGCCATTCATCGTTGCTACCAAGCGGTCTAAGCCAAATGCCAAACCTCCGTGTGGTGGCGCACCGTATTCAAACGCATTCATCAAAAATCCAAATTGGCTTTGTGCTTCTTCTCTCGTAAAACCTAACAAATCAAACATTTTTGCTTGCAATTCTTTGTCGTGAATACGAATAGAACCACCGCCTAATTCCACGCCATTCATCGCTAAATCATACGCATTGGCACGTACATTTTTCGGGTCAGTTTCCAACAACGCAATATCTTCGGGTTTTGGTGACGTAAATGGGTGGTGCATCGCAAAATAACGATTTGTTTCTTCGTCCCATTCGAACAACGGGAAATCCATTACCCAAAGTGGTTTGAACTCGTCCGCTTTGCGCAAACCAAGTTCTGTCCCCAAATGCAAACGCAATTCGTTCATCTGCTTGCGCACTTTGTCTGTATTTCCACAAAGAACCAATACTAAATCTCCATTTTCGGCATTCGTTAATTGACCCCATTTTTTTAAATCTTCTTCCGAAAAAAACTTGTCAACCGATGATTTAATTGTTCCGTCGGTATTGAATTTTGCATAAATCAAACCTGTTGCCCCAATTTGCGGACGTTTCACAAATTCTGTCAAGGCATCTAACTGTTTGCGTGTAAATTCAGAACAGCCTTTCGCATTAATCGCAATGACTTTTTCGCTGTTATCAAAAACAGGAAATCCTTTTCCTTTGGCAACGTCGTCTAATTCGACAAACTCCATTCCGAAACGAATATCGGGTTTGTCCGAACCGTATTTTGTCATAGCCTCTGCATACGTCATGCGTGGAAAAGCACCGTCAAAATCAATTCCTTTTACGGTTTTGAAAAGGTGTTTGATTAAACCCTCAAACATTAAAATAATATCTTCTTGTTCGACAAACGACATTTCGCAGTCGATTTGTGTAAATTCAGGTTGACGATCGGCACGCAAATCCTCGTCACGGAAACATTTTGTAATTTGATAATAACGGTCAATTCCCGAAACCATTAGCAACTGTTTAAACGTTTGTGGCGATTGTGGAAGTGCGTAAAATTGCCCTTCGTGCATACGTGATGGTACAACAAAATCTCTTGCGCCTTCGGGTGTTGACTTAATCAAAAAAGGTGTTTCAACGTCCATAAAACCGTTCTCGTCCAAGTATTTACGAGTTTCCAAGGCAACACGGTTACGCATCTTTAATTTTTCCAAGACGGGATTACGACGAATATCCAAATAGCGGTATTGCATACGCAAATCATCGCCGCCGTCTGTATTGTCTTCAATCGTGAAAGGTGGAGTTTTAGCGGTATTCAAAACAGTCAATTCCGTTACTTCGATTTCAATTTCGCCCGTTGAAATGTTGTTATTTTTGCTCGAACGCTCAATTACTTTACCTTTGACTTGAATGACAAATTCACGCCCTAATTTTCGGGCTTTCAAACACAATTCTTCGTTGGTTTCCATGTTAAAAGCCAACTGCGTAATGCCGTATCGGTCACGTAAATCGACAAAAGTCATACCGCCTAAATCACGTGATTTTTGCACCCAACCTGCCAATGTTACTTCTTTATTTATGTCTGTTATGCGTAATTCTCCGCAATTTTGTGTTCTGTACATTTGATTTTGTTTTGATATTATGACTTTAGGACGTTACGACAGTCTTAAAGTCCTCCTTAGCCTAAATTCGTGAAAACTTGTTGCACATCATCATCGTCTTCAACTTTTTCCATGAGTTTGTCGATGTCTTTCATTTGTTCTTCGGTCATCTCTACGGGTGTCGTTGGAAAACGTTGCAAACTTGATTTTTGGATATTTACATTCATGCCGTCCAACGCAATTTGCAATGTTCCGTATGCTGTGTAATCGCCAAATATCAAAATCTGTTCGTCTGTTGCTTCAATTTCTTCTAGACCAGCATCAATTAATTCTAATTCCAATTCTTCGATGTCTAATCCTTCCGTTTTTTCGAGTTCAAAAACTGCTTTTCGGTCGAACATAAACTCCAACTGTCCGTTCGGAACAATTTGTCCACCTACTTTGTTAAAATACGATTTTAAATTCGCAATCGTACGTGTGGGATTGTCTGTAGCACATTCGATATACACCAACAAACCGTGTGGTCCTTTTCCTTCGTAAAAGAGTTCGTTGAAATCCGCCATATCTTTTTGCGTCGCACGTTTGATAGCGTTTTCAATGTTGTCTTTCGGCATATTTTGCGCCTTTGCGTTTTGAATGGCAGTACGCAATTTAGCGTTTGTTTCGGGGTCACCACCACCTTCTTTTGCGGCTAATGTAATTGCTTTTCCCAAACGTGGAAAAATACGCGACATCTGTCCCCAACGTTTTTCTTTTGCTGCTCTACGGTATTCAAATGCTCTTCCCATAAAATTTTCTTTTTAACTCAATTTGACCAAACAAAAACGGAAATCCTAAGACTTCCGTTTTCTTATTTATAGATAAATATTAATACAATTCTTCTTTTAAAGCCGTACGGTAATCTTTAATCTCTTCACGATTAAGTTTATGTTCGGCATTTTTAAGCAAATTCAATAAATACAACGAATTTTCTTTGTCGTCCACATCTAAAGCATATTCACCCTCTTCGTCTTCTTCGTATTGTGCACTAACGTCAAATGCTTCACGGTCAAGTAAATACTCGTATGTTAAACGCAACACTTTCACAACTAATGGGTCTTGCTCTTTGAGCGCAAATTCTCTTAACGCTTTTAAATCATCTATCAATCCGTCTGCCAAAATTCCTTTCGACTCGACCTTAGCAATAATTTCTTCTAATTTTTTATTTGCCGTTGCTGTTCTCATATTCTTAAAATTGGGTAAAAATTTACGCACCGCAAAAGTAATTAATAATTTGAAAAAAGTAAAAATATTTCAAGTTAAATATCACACAATTCACCATTCTTTTTTTCGGCAATGTAAAAAATAATAACAGAAATTACCTACTTTTGTGCAAAATGAAAGCATCACAAGTAAATATAAGAAACAAAAAAGCGAGTTTTGAATACTTTTTGGAAGAGCGTTTCACAGCAGGTATTGTCTTGTCGGGAACGGAAATCAAAAGTATTCGAGCGGCAAAAGCCTCTATTTTAGAAGCCTATTGTGTGGTGCATGAAGGTGAAGTTTTTGTACGCAATATGCACATTACAGCCTATGAAAATGGTTCGTATTACAATCACACACCTCGAACAGATCGTAAATTGCTTTTGAACCGAAAAGAAATCAAGCGCATTGAAAAATTCTTACAAACTAAAGGTAATACTTTAATTCCGCTTAGAGTTTTTATATCTGAAAGTGGTTATGCTAAAATGGAAATCGCCTGCGCAACAGGTAAAAAACTCCATGACAAGCGAGAGTCGCTCAAAGAAAAAGACGACAAACGTGATATGGAAAGAGCGATGAAGCGGTAAGTAATTATCAAGTTAAGAGTACAGAGTTAAGAATGTAGAGTTAAGGTAGAAGACGGAATTAATTTTTGTACAGAAAAGCTATTTTTAACGAGAAATCTACACCAACGTAATCACCGTCACTTCGGGTCTAATTCCAATCCTACCCATGTAGCCCAAACAGCCAAGCCCACGGTTGACATACAACTGTTGATTTCCTTTTCGGTAAAGTCCTGCCCAGCGTTTATAAACATACTGTGACGGACTCCATTTGACGTACCCAGGGATTTCAATTCCGAATTGAAAACCGTGTGTATGCCCCGAAAGTGTGAGCTGAATATCTTTAAAATGTTCTGTTACTTCGGTATCAAAATGAGACGGGTCGTGTGAAAGCAGAATTTTAGTGCCTGCTTGTTCCAAACCTTGATACGCTTCGTTCAGTTTGCCGTATTTCGGAAAATGCAAGTTTGCACCCCAATTTTCAACGCCGATAAAATGTAGTTTTTCACCGTCTTTTTCAATGGAAAACTGTTCATTGAGTAACAAATTCCAACCCAACTGTTTGTGAACTTCGTGCATAGCGACTAAATTTTGTTGCTTTTCCGCTTCGGACGGCCATGTTTCGTAATCGCCATAATCGTGATTGCCCAAAACGCTCAACACGCCATACGGAGCTTTGAGTGTTCGCAAATCCGCCATGTAAGGATAAACTTCGTCCGTTCGGTTGTTGACTAAATCGCCTGTAAAGCAGATAATATCGGGTTTTTGCTCCAAGACAAGTTCGATTGCTTTTTGTAACTGATGATGTGATTGCAAACTTCCTGTGTGAATGTCTGAAAGTTGTACGATTTTGAACCCTTGAAACGCCTTTGGAAGATTGGGAATTTTAACGTTTACCTCGTGTAATTTAAAATTGTAAGCCGTGCGAAAAAGTCCCCATTGGATTGAAAAAAACGGAACACTAGCCAAACCTAAAGCCATTTTACTGCTAAATTCTCTTCGTGATAAATTCACTTCGGACGTTGGTTTTTTGAGTGTATTTCTCGTTTTTCGGATAAATTCACTCAAAATAAAGAACAAGGAAAGCGCAAATTTTGTAATTAAAATGATTGCAAAAATATTAACAAACCAATTGCGGGCATAATTTGATGCAAAAACACGTATTGCCCAAAATCCGCCATATAACAAAAGTGTCGAACTCCACCAAATCCAATTGAAAATACGCTTGTTTTTAAAATTTCGCTTGATTGAAATGTAACTGAAAACTTCCGAAATAAGAATGAAGCTAATAAGCAAAATAAGTGCGATATATTGTTTCATAAATAATGTTAATGTGCGTTAATTTTTTTTAATAAAAATCCATTCTTCGCCTTTGCGTACTTTGAATTGTGTGTCCGAAAAGTCAAGGACTTCATCATATTCTAAAGGCACAATAATTTCACCTTTTTTGTTGATAAATCCCCATTTTCCGTTCTTTGAAACGGAAGCAAAACCATTGTTAAAATCCTGCGCTTCATCAAAATTTTCTAAACTTATCGGTTCGCCATTTTTGTCTAAAAAGAATGGTCTGTGTCCGATATACGCTAATAAAATATCGTCCGAAATAGGATTCAAACGATTGTATTTGCAAGGAATAACTTCGTGACCTTTTGCATTGACTGCACCCCATTTTTTAAAAAGACAAACGATTGCCATACCTTCCCGAATCGTAGGATTGTACTTTTCATATTTTGGCGTAACGATGACATTTCCCAAACTGTCTTTAAAACCGTATTTCCCTTTTTGAGAAAACGGTATTAATTCTTGCGCACTCAACGTTGTTGTAATCAAGAAAAACAAAATAAACAGAATTTTTTTCACAATCGAAAATCGTATCACAGAATAATTTTATCTTTGAAAGCACAAATTTACAAAAAAATGATTCCATTTTCGCCACCCCGAATTGACCAAAAGGTAATTGATGAGGTAACAGCTGCGTTGCAAAGCGGTTGGATTACAACAGGTCCGAGAACCAAACAGTTTGAAAAAGAAATTACGGCTTATTGCGGTTGTAAAACAACAATCGCTGTCAACTCATGGACAATGGGAATGCAGGTTTTGCTTGCTTGGTGGGGAATTAAAGAGGGCGACGAAGTGATACTTCCTGCTTACACGTATTGTGCGAGTGCAAATGTGATTGTTCATGCAGGCGCAAAACCTGTTATGGTCGATATTGACGAAAAAGATTTTAATATTTCGGTAGCGAATATTCGCAAGGCGATTACACCCAAAACGAAAGCTATTATTGCGGTGGACATCGCTGGTTTTCCGTGTGATTACGACCAAATTTTGGCTTTAGTAAACGAAAAGGATATAAAATCGCAGTTTCAAGCAAACAATGCTTTGCAAGAAAAATTAGGAAGAATTATCGTTTTAGCTGATGCGGCACATAGTTTTGGAGCGGTGTTAAACGGCAAAAGAAGTGGCGCATTGACAGATATTTCTTCGTTTTCGTTTCATGCAGTAAAAAATTTGACAACAGCCGAGGGCGGAGCGATTTCATTTAATTTGCCCGATACGTTTGACCACGATGAGATTTACAAAACGCTCAACACGATGATTTTGCACGGTCAAAACAAAGATGCACTTGCCAAAACACAAAAAGGAAATTGGCGTTATGACGTGGAAGAACCAGGTTTTAAGTGCAATATGACCGATATTCAAGCAGCGATTGGCTTGGTAGAATTAGAGCGTTATCAAGAAAATTTAGACCGTCGAAAAGTGATTTTTGACACCTATTCAGACGCTTTTAAAGACAAACCGTGGGCGATTTTACCACCTTACGAAACAGAAAACAAAACAACATCTTATCATCTTTATTTATTGCGTATCAAAGACATTGACGAGCCAACACGTGATGCGATTATGCAAAAAATCTTCGACCAAGATGTTTCTGTAAACGTCCATTTTTTACCTGTTCCAACCTTGACAGCGTACAAAAAAAGAGGCTACGACATCGCTGATTTTCCCGAAACATGGAACAAATACCACAACGAAATCACGCTGCCTGTTTATTTTAATTTAACCGATGAAAATGTACAAACAGTTATTCGGGCAGTTGTGAAAGCAGTGGAAGAAGTTGTTGGGTAGTAAAAATCAACTAAAAATCGTACTTTTGCCGAAAAATAGACCCGATGTTAATCGAAATAAAAGATAAAGTTGTATCAACTGAACTATTCCAAAAGAATTTCGTTTGCGACCTAAACGCTTGTAAAGGTGCGTGTTGCATTGAGGGCGATAGTGGTGCACCATTGACGTTTGACGAAGTTGACATTATCGAAGAAATTTTAGACGATGTAAAACCATATATGCGTCCTGAAGGTCTTGTCGAAGTGGAACGCAACGGTGTGTTTTACATGGATTTTGAAAACGAGCCTGTAACGGCTTTGATTAATGGTGGCGAATGTGCGTTTGTCTATTTCGATGAAAAAGGAATTACCAAATGTGCGATTGAAAAAGCCTATTTAGAGGGAAAAACGGATTTCAAAAAACCCGTTTCCTGTCATTTATATCCGATTCGTGAAAAAAAATTAAGTGATTTTGTTGCGCTTAATTACGACAAATGGTCAATTTGTGACCCAGCGTGTAAATTAGGCGACGAACTCAAAGTTCCTGTCTATAAATTTCTGAAAGAACCAATTATCCGAGCTTATGGGGAAGAATTTTACACCGAACTAGAGGTCGTTGACGAAGAATTGAAAAATTCTGAATTTTAAAATTTTGTTTCTAACTTCATTCGGCAGGGATTAAAATCCCCGCGAATAATATCGGTCTGAACTCAAAACGCTTCACTTGACATAATAACTCAAACCCCTGAAATATTCGCTACATATACCCCCTTTGATAATTTAACACTTTGACAGCCAACTTTTAACCATAGTTGAACGTTATATAGATGTAGATTATATAATACTCATAATATTTTATTCTACTTTGGTTTTTATTTTCTTTGCAGAAATCCTAAAAATAGCTTTTTTTGAGAGTTCTTTTTAGGATTTTTTCTTTTTACCTCGGTTCGATTATAAAATTAGGCTAATTTTGTAATCCGTGAACTTGCAGAATAGAAAATACGTTACGCTTATTTTATTTGTCGTGGTTGGGATAATTTACCTTACCCGACTTTTCTATATGCAAGTTTTGGACGATAAATGGGCGTTGCGAGCGGCAGATATTTCTGAAAAAAGAAAACTCATCACGCCTTCTCGAGGACACGTGATAGACCGAAACGGAAAACTTGTTGTCAGCAACAAACCGTTCTACAACTTGATGATGATTGAAAAAAACATCAAAAATTTTGATACGGTTGCCTTTGCAAAATTAATTGGTTGGGAGCCGTGGCAAGTGTCGGAACGCTTTAATGAAATTCGTCTTGAACAAGGTTTTGACATCAATCCTAAAACAAAAAAACGAGATTTATCACGCTACCGCAAAGCACGTCCTTATGTTTTTCTCAAAGAAGTAACCATTGACGAAATGTCACAAATTGCACCGTATCTCTATAAATTCCCTGGGTTTTATGAAGATTTGCAAAGTGTGCGTCAATATCCTTATGCTTGCGGAGCGAATATTTTGGGCTACATCAGCGAAGTGAGCCAAGAAGAAATCAATGCCGACACGTTGAAATATTACCGAGCAGGCGACAACATCGGAAAAGCAGGAATTGAAAAATTTTACGAAGAAGAGTTGAGAGGACGAAAAGGCGTAAATTACATCGTTACTTCGGCGCAAAATAATGAATTACAACCGTATGCAGACGGAAAACACGATATTAAACCCATTCAAGGTAAAAGTTTAAAATTAAGTATCGACATTGATTTGCAAGCCTATGGTGAGCAACTTATGACTAACAAAAAAGGCTCTATTGTTGCCATTGAACCAGCGACGGGCGAAGTTTTGTGTATGGTCAGCGCACCAACGTACGACCCTAATTTACTTGTCGGGAAACGTGCGATTAGTA
>DAOMPZ010000023.1:0-23889 GCA_035445045.1 Crocinitomicaceae bacterium
CTTTGCCTAACAATGTGAATGTATTGAATATTCGTTACAAAGGCGAAAATGGTGTGTATAGCAGTACATTGAGTAAATTGTTTGTGAAATTGCCAAATTCAACTGCTATCAACAACAAAATTATTTCCTACCAGTATTGGATTGATGAGGATTTTGCAGACAAAAAAGTTGTCAACCTCACAACAGCGGTTCAACAGGTAAATGTTTTGGGCGATTTAGATATGTCACAAATCACGAAAGGAAATCACACGCTTTATGTTCAGTTTTTAGATACATTGGGCGTTTGGAGTGTGGTCAATCACCATGATTTTGAAAAGGAATCGTTTCCAATTTCAGATTTCGACTATGCGCTAACAGCAAACTGTGATTCAACAATCGTAACGTTTACCGATAAGAGCATCGACGGAGATACGTATCTTTGGGATTTTGGCGATGGAAACACGTCAACAGATGCATCTCCCGAATATGTTTATTACAACCCTGGAACGTATTTGGTAAGTCAAACGGTAACAGACACCCTTACTTTGGCAGACAGTACCACTATCCAAACGGTCGTAATTACAGGGAGAACATACGGTTCAACGACACAGGTTGCGTGTAATAGTTATACTTCTCCGTCAGGGAAAATTTATACTACAACAGGCGTACATAATGACACGATTACAAATCATTTAGGTTGCGACAGTATTATTGCCATAAACCTGACAATAAACAACAGTACAACTTATACGGACGTACAAACAGCTTGCGGTAGCTACACTTGGATAGACGGAGAAACATACACGGCAAACAACAACACCGCTACGCATATTTTGACAAACGCTGCTGGTTGTGATAGTCTTGTTACGTTGAATTTAACTATTAAACCAAATCCGAGTATTAACGTTACACAAGAAGAAATAGTTCTTACGGCAACGCAAACAGGAGCGAGCTATCAATGGTTAGATTGTGATAATGGTAACGCACCGATTGCCAATGAAAACGGAAATGTTTTTACAGCAACTCAAAACGGAAATTATGCCGTAGAAATTTCGATGAATGGTTGTATTGATACGTCAATATGCTATCCCGTTACAACAGTTGGAATTGTAGAAGCTACGTTTGACCATGCTATTGCGGTTTATCCTAATCCTACAAATGGACAAGTAACAATTGATTTGGGTAAAATTTATGACAATGTTGCTGTAACAGTTCAGTCTATCAATGGACAGGTTGTAAAACAAGTACAGTATCAAAATCAAAAGTTATTGGATTTATCGTTAGATGTTTCCAATGGAATTTACGTAATATCATTGGTTTCAAATGACAAAACAGCCGTATTGAGAGTAGAGAAACATTAGTAAAACATTGCCATTCGCCGTATCTTTTATATTTTTACATTCTCAAATTCAACGTTATGTCAATCACGTTAAAAAATGTAAGTAAATTTTACGGCGAACAAGCAGCTGTAAATAACATCAGTTTTTCCATTAATAAAGGCGAAGTGGTCGGGTTTTTAGGACCGAACGGCGCAGGAAAATCTACGACCATGAAGATGATAACAGGTTTTATTCCTGCATCTTCGGGCGAAATCAGCGTATGTGATTTAAAAGTCGATATAGACTCGTTGGACACACGCCGTTTAATCGGTTATCTACCCGAACACAATCCGTTGTATTTGGATATGTATGTGCGTGAATATTTGGAGTTTGTTGGTAAGATTTACCATGTCAAAAATTTGAAATCACGCATTGATGAAATGATTGAAACGGTTGGTTTGCAAGTAGAACAAAACAAAAAAATCGGAATGTTGTCGAAAGGTTATCGCCAGCGTGTCGGCTTGGCTCAAGCGATTATCCACGACCCCGAAGTGTTGATTTTGGACGAACCAACATCGGGATTAGACCCCAATCAGTTAGTCGATATTCGTGAGTTGATAAAAAACATCGGGAAATCAAAAACCGTTATGCTTTCGACACACATCATGCAGGAAGTAGAGGCGATTTGCGACCGTGTTATTATCATCAAAAAAGGTTCAATCGTCGCAGACGACAAAGCCGAAAACTTGCAGTACGAAAACCAACATCAAGTTGTTTATGTGGAGTTTGAGCAAAATGTATCTAAAAATCAGTTGGCAAAAATTCCGACTGTTTCCAAAGTCGAACACGTTGGCGGAAATTCGTGGCTTATCGAAACCAACACCACAACAGATTTGCGCAAAGTAATCGCACAATTTGCACAGCAAAACAATGTTCTTGTGTTGACAATGCGTCAAGAAGAACGCAGTTTAGAAGAAGTATTTAAAGCATTAACCAAATAAAATGGTGAAAAATTTAGTAGAAGAATTAAAATGGCGAGGTATGGTGCAAGACATCATGCCAGGAACGGAAGAGCAACTTTTAAATGAACAAACGTCTGCGTATATCGGCTTTGACCCAACAGCAGATTCTTTGCATATCGGTAGTTTAGTGCCTATTATTTTACTCGTCCACTTGCAAAAAGCAGGTCACAAACCGTATGCGTTGGTCGGTGGCGCAACAGGTATGATTGGCGACCCGTCGGGAAAATCAGCGGATAGAAACTTGTTAGACGAACAAACGTTGGAAAAAAACGTTGCTGGAATTAAAAATGTACTTTCACGCTTTTTAGATTTTAATTCAACTGCGCCAAACGCTCCTGTTTTAGTCAATAATTACGATTGGATGAAAGATTTTTCGTTTATCGCTTTTGCACGTGATGTCGGAAAACGAATTACCGTTAATTACATGATGGCGAAAGATTCAGTCAAAAAACGCTTTACAGGCGATGGCGAAGGAATGTCATTCACGGAGTTTACCTACCAATTAATTCAAGGATACGACTTTTACCATTTGTGGAAAAATCACAATGTTTTGTTGCAAATGGGCGGTTCAGACCAATGGGGAAACATCACAACAGGAACGGAATTAGTGCGTCGCATGGGTGGCGAAAACGCTAAAGCTTTCGCAATGACGTGCCCGTTAATTACCAAAGCTGACGGAACGAAATTCGGGAAATCCGAGGGCGGAAATATTTGGTTAGATGCTGAAAATACATCGCCGTATAAATTCTACCAATTTTGGTTAAATACCGCAGATGAAGATGCGGAGCGTTACATTAAAATTTACACGTTTTTACCGAAAGAAGAAATCGACACGCTTATTACCGAACACCAGGCCGCACCACATTTGCGGAGTTTACAAAAGCGTTTAGCCGAAGAAGTGACAACATTTGTACATTCTAAAGAAGACTTGGAAAATGCCATTATTGCATCGAATATTTTGTTTGGAAAATCCACTTCGGACGATTTGAAAAAACTGACGAACGCTCAATTTTTAGAAATCTTTGACGGTGTTCCGCAAGCGAAAATTTCCAAAGAAGACATCGCAAACGGGCTTTCGATGATTGATGCTTTGGCAGGAAAAACCAACTTTTTGTCGTCCAACAGTGAGGCACGCAGAGAATTAAAAGCCAATGCCGTTGCGGTCAACAAAGAAAAAGTAGGCGAAGAATATCAAATCACAAAAACCGATTTAATCAACGACACTTTTGTTTTAATCGGCAAAGGCAAAAAGAACAATTATATTTTGGTTGTGGAGTAGAAATCGTATCTTTGTATGGTATCTAAAGCCTGCAAACGATGAAAAAACGCAAAAATATCAGTATTGCAATTCTTTCAATAGGATTGTTGTTTGTGGTGTTTTCATGCTCCATTACGAAAAGGTATCACAACAAAGGTCTTCATATTGAATGGCGTAAAAATTATTGAAATAAAAAACAAGTTGTTCAAGCAAAAGTTGATACAACTAATCAAAGTATTGCCGTTGTTTCTGATGAAATTCCGACACTATCTCATACTTCTGATAATGTCGAAATAACTGCTTTTCAGTCGGTTAATAATCTCGAACCTGTTGTTTCAGCAATAAACGAACAAAGACCAAGTAAAAATCATCACATCAAACGTTTACAAAACAAATCGCTAAACCAACAAGTCAAAGAAAACAAACCCAATCATCTTAAAAAGGAACAAAATATACAGCGCAAACCAACGCCTGAAACATCTTCAGAAAAACCAAAAGTGGAACTGTTTACATGGATTACAATCGGAATAATTGGGGTTGCATTGTTATTTCTTGTTATTTTATTATTGTCATTATCTATACCGATACTGCTCCTATCATTGACGTTTTATGCTACGCTTTTGATAGTTCTTGCAGTACTTTTTGTTATAACAAGTTATACATCAATCGTCAGAATTTTAATAAATCCTAAAAAATATAAGGCTAAATGGCTTAGTTGGATATTTTTTGGCTTTGCTACATATATTTTAATTTATTTTACGTTAGCTTTGATATTCAATTAACCTAAAAACTCTCAAAACCCAAAAAAGCCCAACATTTCTGTTAGGCTTTATAATTTTTGAATTAAAATTTCTTATTGTTGTGCGTCAGCAGGAGCTTGTCCAGCAGGAGCTTCTGTGTTTTGTCCTTCTTGAGGTAAAACTTTTTGTGTTTTCGGCGTTAAGTAAATCGTTAATACGATACTCAACACAGCAATTAAACCTGCTAAACCCCACGTTGCTTTGTCAATGAAGTCGTTGGTTTTTTGAACACCTCCTAATTGTGTTGCCGCTCCAAAGTCAGAAGACAAACCTCCACCTTTTGGGTTTTGTGCAAAAATTACTACAATCAAAATTGCGCTAGCAAGGATAATCAAAATGGAAATAAGAATACTCATGTTTTTATTTTAAATTATTAATTTTTTCTTTTAACTCTTCTATTTTTTTTGCAAATATCGTTCTTTTTTCGGGAATTGTCAAGCATAATTGTTCATAAGCTTTAATTGCTAACGGAAAATTACCTTGAATGACGTAAATATTTGCTAGTGTTTCACTATACAACAACCCTGAATCATTCACGCTTTCCTGCGCTTTTTTGGGTGCTGAAAAGAACTCTTTTTTCGGTCTGGAAATAGACGGATTTTTTTCAATAAATTGATTAATTAAGTTATCTTTTTTCGTTTCGAACACCTCTTTTTCGTCTTCAAACGTATTTTTTTTCTCCAATTTTTGCGCTTGTCCAAACGACAGCCAACCCGAAAAAGTTTGTAAGGTATCTTTTTCAATTACCGTTTTTTGTTCGGTAATTTCGGGTTCAACTTCAGGCGTTTGCTCCGCAATTTCATCACGTTCGAGCTCGGAAACTTCCTCCGCAATTTCGTTTTCTAAAAATGCAGGTAAAGCCTTGTCAATGGCACTTTCTAAAATGTCAATTTCCAATTCACTTGGAGCATTGTCTTCAATTGGTTCTTCTCGATGGATTTCTACTTCCGTTTCATCTTCGATTAGTTCAACTGTTGGAACGTTAATTTCTTCTATTTCACGTTCTATTAGTTCTTCTTGCTCGGAAATTTCGACGGTTGGAATATCAACTTCTTCTTGCGCGGAAATTTCAACGATTGGAATGTCAATTTCTTCTGTTTCTGGAACGTCAATTTCGTCAACAATGACTTCGATTGGTTCGGAAATTTCAGGTGTATTTTCAATCTCAATTTCTGGAATTTCTTCTTCAATTAATTCAATTTCAATTGGTTCACTAATCGAAATACTTTCTTTCGCATGGATAATTTCGTACAATTTGGCTTTATCCGTAATGCGATACGCATATTTTGGAAGTTCCTCGTCAAAGGAAAAACTTTTGGAAACCGCAAGTGATTTCAAATACAAAACCGCAAAAATCTGCGAATATGGATAGTTGTCCGCCAAAAGTTTTAATTCCGAAACATTCACCGTATCAATAGGTTGTGCGTTTGAAATAATGTTTGCTATCGCTGTACTATTCATTACCAATTCGACATTAATTTATTAATCACATCTTGCACAATTTGCTTGTTGATTTCCTCAATCAAACTTGTTTCGACCGAAGATAAATCTTGGTTAGCAGGAAAATCCGCAAAACGTGTTGCCGTCAGCATCATTTCATCTTCCAAAATTTCGCCCTCTTTCGGTGGAACGTTGATAAAAATACTAAATTTTACGGAAATCGTTAGTCTGCTCTTTGCTGCATTTTCCCCTTGCTGAATAGCAGCAGGTGAAACGTTATAGCCAATCACACTGCCCTCAATCTGAACTTGTGCGGAATCTTTGTTGCTTTCGAGTTTCAAACGTGTATTGTTTTGAATACCTGTTTTTAAATCTTCTGTCAGTGTTGCAGGATAACTCAACGTCGCATTTGGAGCTTGATTTTCAAGTGTTGTGACCGAAAATTTTTGCCAACGAGGAGGCATCGAACCTGTATCTTTGAACGAAACACTACTTGGCCAACACGAAGTTAGCAATAAAGAAACGACTAAAAACAGAAAAAAGCGTATCATTCGTTCAAGTTATATTCTTTAATTTTTCGGTACAACGTTCGTTCGGAAATTCCCAAATCGTCTGCAGCATATTTGCGTTTGCCTCGGTGTTTTTCCAAGGCTTTTAGAATCATCTTTTTTTCAATCTCCTCCAGTGAAAGATTGTCTTCTGTTTTTTCCGAAACCTGATAATCCGACTCGATTACTTGGTCAAAATTAATGTCTTCGTCAATCGGTTCTTCTTGGTGTGGCGTAGCAATCGTGCTAATTGGCGCAGAAACGAGCAGAGGCGTGTTGTCGCCTTTTGTGTCGGTGTACATTCGGTTGACAATTGCTGTTTGGTCGGCCGTTAAATTCAAATCGCCTTGCGTGATGAGTTCAGAAACTAACTTTTTGAGTTCGTTTAAGTCATTTTTCATTTCAAAAAGGAATTTATACATCAACTCCCTTTCCGAAAAATTATCTTCCGCTGTTGATTTTTGCACGACATTTGGCAAAACAGTATGCGACACATCTAAATAATTATTCAGAATTTCGGCATCAATCTCTCTTGATTTTTCAATCACAGAAAGCTGTTCAACCAAATTTTTTAGCTGGCGAATATTTCCTTGCCACGTATATTTTTGAAGGTATAAAACACCGCTTTCCGTCAAGCGTATCATCGGCATTTTATATTTGTCGGCAAAATCACTTGCGAATTTTCGGAACAACAAATGAATGTCATCTTTACGTTCTCGAAGTGGCGGTAAATAAATCGGAACGGTGCTTAGACGATACAATAAATCCTCTCTAAATTTGCCCGATTGAACCGCTTTTTGCATATTTTCGTTGGTCGCTGCAACCACACGAACGTTTGTTTTTATCACTTTGGATGAACCAACTTTGATAAATTCGCCTGTTTCCAAAACACGCAGTAAACGCACTTGTGTTTGCATTGGTAATTCGGCAACTTCATCTAAAAAAATCGTTCCGCCGTCTGCCACTTGAAAATAGCCGTCACGACTTCCTGTTGCGCCTGTAAACGAGCCTTTTTCGTGTCCAAAAAGCTCGGAATCAATCGTTCCTTCGGGAATAGCACCACAGTTTACGGCAATATACGCACCGTGTTTGCGTGCGCTTAATTGATGTATGACCTGCGGAATAATCTCTTTTCCCGTGCCACTTTCGCCCATAACCAAAACAGAAATATCCGTTGGCGCAACTTGTGCCGCTACTTCCAACGCTCTGTTTAAAAGCGGAGCATTTCCAATAATTCCAAACCGTTGTTTTATTTGCTGAACGTCCATGTTATTTTTTTATCTTTTACCACATAGGGACATAGAATTTTATAGTTCTTTTGAAAAGGATTTTTTTAGAAAACAATAGGTGTTTGTCTTTGACGAACACTATGTGTTACTATATTTTCTTTTTTTAACTATGTCTTTTATTGTTGCTATGTGGTTTATCATGAAAAATGTATTACTTCCTCCCTGTAAACGTTCCCATTAGCGTTGCGGACGAGCAGTTTTCGATTTTTACAAAAACGTAATCGCCTGCTTTTACACCGTCAACTTTTGGGAAAATCACTTTATTGTTATACGTATTTCTTCCTGCAAATTCTTCGTCCGAGCGTTTGGAATTTCCTTCAACCAAAACTTCTTGAATTTGCCCAATTTGACGTTTATTTGCCGCCAAACTCAATTCTTGTTGCAAGTTGATAATTTCCGTAATACGTTTGTTTTTAACTTCTTTCGGAACGTCATCTTCGTATTTGCGTTCTGCCAAGGTTTTCGGACGTTCCGAGTATTCAAACATATAGGCAAATTCGTACCCAACTTCTTTCATCAACGAAACAGTATCTTGATGTTGTTCTTCGGTTTCGCCACAAAAACCAACGATAATATCTGTTGAAATCGCCACATCTTTGACAATACGGCGAATGGCTTTAATTCTGTCCAAATACCATTCACGCGTATAGCCACGGTTCATTTTGTCCAAAATTTCGGTATTTCCCGACTGAACAGGCAAGTGAATGTATTTGCAAATGTTGTCGTATTTTGCCATGACTTCCAAAAATTCGTCTGACATATCTTTGGGGTGCGACGTCGAAAAACGAATACGCAAATCGGGATTAACTTTAGCAACTGCTTCCATTAATTGTGCAAAATCCATTGTTTCACGTGATGGGTCTTTGATTTCGCCTTTGCTGGTCATGTTCCAACGGTAACTGTCCACATTTTGACCAAGCAAAGTAACTTCTCGATAACCTTTATCGAAAATATCCTGACATTCTTGAATAATCGAACGAGGGTCACGGGAACGCTCACGACCACGTGTAAACGGTACAACGCAGAACGAACACATATTGTCACAACCACGTGTGATACTCACAAACGCCGAAATTCCGCCTTTGTCCAAACGTATCGGACTGATATCGGCATACGTTTCTTCGCGTGAAAGCAACACATTGACCGCTTTTTGTCCTGTCCCAACTTCTTCAACCATCGTTGGCAAGCTACGATACGCATCAGGACCAGCAATTAAATCAACTAATTTTTCTTCTTCCAGCAAATTTTTCTTCAGACGCTCCGCCATACAGCCCAACATTCCAACTACCAAATCAGGGTTTTCACGTTTCATTTTGTTGAAATTACCCAAGCGGTTGCGCACACGCTGTTCGGCATTATCTCGAATAGCACACGTATTCATAAAAATAACGTCCGCCTCTTCCAATTGGTCGGTTGTCGCATAGCCGTTTTTCGCCATAATTGATGCAACTACCTCACTATCAGAAAAGTTCATCTGACAACCGTAACTTTCTATATAAATTTTCTTACTTGGATTATCCACAGGAATATCCAATTTTAAAGCAGTTCCTTGCAATTCTTCGTCTTGTGATGCGAGTTTTACTGCATTTAATTCTTTTTCGTTCATTCTAAAATTAATAGGAATGCAAAAGTATAAAATTATTCTGTCAAATTGTCAGTTTTGGAAAAATTTACACGCTGAAATTTATTTGAAGACTTCACAAAATAGAACTTACCTACAAAATAGTGTAAGAAATACATAATTTCCTTACATTTGCCTAAAAATTATTAAAATGAGTTTATTAACGGTTGGTAGTGTTGCCTTTGATGCAATAGAAACGCCTTTTGGAAAAACAGATAAAATTGTTGGTGGTGCAGCAACATATATTTCGTTGGCAGCAGCGATGTATCAAAAATCACAAAAAATTGTAGCCGTTGTGGGCGATGATTTTCCGCAAGAAACGATTAACGAATTACAACAACGTGGCGTGGATACAGAAGG
Organism: Crocinitomicaceae bacterium; assembly: GCA_035445045.1. GTDB lineage: Bacteria > Bacteroidota > Bacteroidia > Flavobacteriales_D > Crocinitomicaceae > 40-80. The sequence continues at coordinate 9,637 of DAOMPZ010000023.1, forward strand.
TTTACAAATCAAACAAGGCGAAAAATCTTTCTTTTGGTCGGGAAAATATCATCACGATATGAATGTGCGTGATACCTTGATTACGGAATTGAATGTGTTGGAAAATTTCGACCCGATTATTCCCGAAAGTTACCAAGGTGTTGAGTATTTAATGTTGGGAAATCTAACGCCAAAAGTTCAAACTACCGTTATTGAGCGTTTGACGAAAAGACCGAAATTCATCGCAATGGACACCATGAATTTTTGGATGGACATTGCATTAGACGATTTAAAGGAAACGTTGCAATTAGTTGATATGTTAATCATTAATGACGAAGAGGCACGCCAATTATCCAAAGTTTCTTCGTTGGTTACAGCAGCACGTATCATTCGTGAAATGGGGCCTAAATACTTGATTATCAAAAAAGGCGAACACGGTGCATTGTTATTCCACGGTGATAAAGTTTTTGTTGCTCCAGCGTTGCCTTTGGAAGAAGTTTTTGACCCGACAGGAGCAGGCGATTCATTCGCAGGTGGTTTCATGGGTTATCTTTCTCAAACCGATGATACTTCTTTTGAAAACATGAAAAGAGCTTTGATTGCAGGTTCAGCAACGGCATCTTTTTGTGTGGAAAAATTCGGGACACAACGCTTAGAAGAAATTAATCAAAATGATTTACAAAACCGCATAGCGCAATTTGTGGAACTCGCAAATTTCGATATGGTTTACCAACACGCATAATTTTTATATCATGGAAAAAACGGAGTTCTTAGAAAAATTGAAAGCCTTAACCGCAAACGAAGATGTGTTAAGTGTCAATCGGGAAGTCAACGAACTGAAAACGCAATTTGAAGATTTTACGATAGAAGAGGAACGTAAACGCCAAGTTGCTTTTTTAGAAAATTCTGAAAATGAAGAGAAAATGTTTGAAACGCATATCGCTGATGCCGTCAAAGACGAATTTTACGAGGTGTTTAACGCTTTCAAAGAAAAAAAGAACGCTGTTTTAAAACAACAAAAAACCGAACAAGATAGCAATTATGCGATTAAACGCTCGCTGTTGGAACGTTTGCGCAACTTAATTGAAAACGAAGAAAATATCAAAACGGCTTACGAAGTGTCCAAAGAAATTCATGAAAAATGGGTTAGCGTTGGGGAAGTGGCACGTGAAAAACGCCAAGAAATTCAAGGCGAATACACACGTTTGCGAGATATGTTCTTTTCTAATCTTTCGATTTTCAAAGAATTACGTGAATATGATTTGAAGAAAAATCAACAAATCAAAGAAGACATCATTGCGAAAGTTATTGCCTTAAAAACGGAAGAAAATATCAAACATATTGAAGAAGTGTTGAAAGCACTCCAAAATGAGTTTGACGAAACAGGGCCTGTTCCACGTGAGGAGTGGGAAAAAGTACGTGATGCGTATTGGGATAACGTCAAAGAAGTGTATCAGAAAATTCATAATTTCTACGACGAAAAACGTGCGCAACTACAAGAAAATACAGAGAAAAAAGCAGAACTTTTAGAAAAAGTAAAAGCCTTTGTTGCAGAAAATGGCAATTTAGACAACACCAAATCGTGGGAAACAGCGACCAAAACCTTGATTGCTTTTCAAGAAGAATGGAAAAACATCGGTTATGGTTTGAAAAAACAAAACGAAGAATTATGGGAAGAATTGCGTGCCAACTGCGATTCGTTCTTTGATAGCAAACGTAAATTCTACGAAAGCCTAAAAGGTAAATTTGACGAAAATGCCACGAAAAAAAATGAGTTGATTAGTCAAATTAACGAACTCAAAGAAAGCACCGACTGGCAAGCGACGACTAAAAAAATTCTTCAATTACAAGAAAATGGAAGAAAATCGGTCACGCAGGGCAGAAGTTAGAACAACAACTTTGGAAAGACTTTAGAGGTGCGTGTGATTATTATTTCACAGCAAAAGACACATATTACAAAGAATTAGATGCGGCATCAGCAGAGAATTTAGTAGCCAAACAAGCGGTTATCGAAAAAATCAAAGCGTTCGAGCCAAGCGATGATAAAAAACAAGTGTTGGACACGTTGAAAAACTTTTCTGCGGAATTTAACGCTATCGGAAAAGTGCCGTTCAAAGAAAAAGACACGATTTATAATGCGTTTAAAAGTGCGCTTGATGTGCATTATGGCAAACTCAAATTAGAAGGTGAGGAAAAAGAAAAAGCGTTATTTCAAGCACAATTAAGCAACTTGAAAGCTGCGCCAAATTCCGAGGAATTGCTCGACCGTACAAAGAAAGATTACCAAACGCAAATTCAAACCTTGCAACAAGCTGTTCTTCAATATGAAAATAATTTGGGTTTTTTCTCAAATGCAAGTGCAACCAATCCGATTATTGCGGAAATCAATCAAAAAATAAAGTCAACCAAGAATAAAATCGAACAATTAAAATTAAAAATAAGTTTGCTCAATGAATAAATTTGTCAATTCCGTACTGCTGTTTTTGTGTTTAATCACATTTTTTATGACAGTTGTTGTCGGTAGAGATTTGCCTATTTCTTTTCTCAAAACAACAGGACAATATTTGCCGTACAAAGAAGTCTTTTTTATTGGTGCAGCATTAACTATTTTTACAATTGGCGGAAGACGAAGCGTTCAACGTTGGATGGGGCTTTTTATGATTAAAAATGTGGCACGCTACCAATGGAACGAACCTGTTGGGAAGGAACGCAAAAGCCGAGCGATATTTTATTTGATATTGGAGGGGTTTGTGCATCTTGTTTTGGCATTTATGATGATGTCGTTTACAAAATATGCGTTTCCTGTTTTTATTGCCTTGACTTTGTTGGGGATAGACCATTTTATTTATGCTTTGGTCGGGAAAATCAAAAATGTATTTCGTATCGGTATAACCAAAACAGCTGTCGTGTTGGTGGACAGAGATGTACGTGTTTTGTATTTTTCGGGCTTGCGCAAAGTGAGCGTTTTTCAGAAAGAAATTTTCTTCGATTACATTAAAGATTTAACCCTCGAAATCCCAAGCGATGCCGTAGATGCTCAACACCGAAACGAATTTAAAACAGCGTTAGAAAACCAATTAGATTTGTCACGTGTGTATATTGATGAGTCGTTTAAGAAATATTAGAAGAGTTAAGAGTGCAGATACGTGGTGGAATTGTTAAACCAACAAGTCTCATCGGGACGACGGACTTTTATTCAAGGTAAATTCAACAGGCAAAATAAAATACGAATTAACGATTTGCCCATTCTTTTTAGCAGGAATCCATTTTGGCATTATTTTCACAACACGAATAGTTTCGGCATCACATTCGGGGCAATCTTTTGCACCTTTTATAACTTCTGCATTTGTGATACTTCCCTCTTTACTAACAACAAGTTTAAGAATGCTTCTTCCTCTGTATGAAATCTCTTGAAGTATAGCGGGCAAGCGAAGATTTTCTCTTAAAAATTTAAGCAATTCCTTTCTGCCACCTGGAAATTCGGCATACTCATCTACATACGTTTCAATTTCGGGGTTTTGGTCTTTTGGCTGAACAGGCGGTTGCGCAAGACTCATGCTCGAAAACAAAGCAATTACACTAAAAATGACTACGGCTTTCATACTATTCGTGTTAAAATGATTATCTCAAAGTTAGGAATAAAGTCCGAATGGTGTGAAAAAATAAGGGGTGTTTTTATTGTGCGGTAGGGTTTGTTGATTGCAAACAACATTAACAAGTCCCATCGGGACGACCGATATTGTTCGCAGGGATTTTAATCCCTGCCGTCTAAACAACCCACAATTCCCCACCTCTAATCTCCGTCTTTGCTACCGTATTTTTAACAAACAATCCGCCTGTTCCCAAACCTTGGTGCGCACGAGCGACGTCATAAGTGGACACAAATTGCGCAATCATATTTAAACCAACATTCGATTCTAACGCTGAGGTTATCCACCACGGAATATTCAGCGATGTCGCTAAATCAATCCATTCCCGACAACCTTTTAAACCACCATGCAAACTTGGTTTCAGAATGATGTACTGCGGACGTATCGTTCCCAAAAGTTCTTTTTTTGTGGCGTAATCATAAACACCAATTAATTCTTCATCCAAAGCAATTGGGCAGGGCGTTTGTCGGCAAAGTTTTGCCATTAAATCCCAATTTCCTGCTCGAATAGGTTGTTCAATCGAATGAATGTCTAAGGCGGCTAATCGTTGGAGTTTTTCCAAAGCCTCGTGATATGAAAAAGCACCGTTTGCATCAACACGCAAGGTCATTTGTTGGGAAGTATAATGTTTGCGAATGTTAGACAACAGGCCAATTTCCGTATCAAAATCAATCGCTCCGATTTTCATTTTGATACACGAATAACCCTCGTGAAGTTTTGTCTGAATTTGCTCGTTCATGTAGGTTTCGCTCCCCAACCAAATCAAACCGTTAATCGGAATACCGATTTCTTTGCGAGTGAAAGCCGTGTCGTAAAAAAGTTGTTTTCCGCCAGTCGAAAAATCCAAAAAAGCAGTTTCCAAGCCAAAATACAAAGACGGTTTGTCGTACCATTTTTCAATAAATGGATTGAAATTGTCCGTTGTCAACTGATTTTCGTTGAGTTCATTTACGCATTGTTCCAACCAATTTTGAAACGTATCAAGTTGCTCAAATTCTTTGGTTAAACCCTCAATAATACTGATTTCGCCAATTCCAACTAGTTCACTTCCTGTTTCTGAAAGATAAATATACCAAGCGTGTTTTTGGGTTAAAATCCCTCTACTTGTACCACTCGGACGTTTAAAGGTCAAAGGCGCATATTTTAATTCAAATCGTAACATACCTAAAGAATAGAACTTAACGCAAATAAAATACTGATTAAAAAAGTTGCCAGCGCAACAGTTTTTAAAAATGGGTCAAACGCTTTGTCTTCTTGAACATGCCAAACTTTACGAATATGAACAAGCAAAATTAAAATCGGAATACCAAGCGAACTAAAAAATAATGTCAGTTTCTGAAATAACAAAATGTACGCAAGCAAACTCGCAATCGCTGAAAGAATTAAAAACGTATGGTATATTTTAGCATTTTTTCGACCAATTTTCACGACCAATGTACGTTTGCCGACTTTTTCATCGTTTTCGCAATCTCGCATATTGTTGAGGTTCAAAACCGCCGTGCTTAACGCTCCGATTGTAAATGCAGGTAACAGTAGTTTCCATTCAAAAGTTTCCAATGATAACTGTGCAGGAAACAAGTGATAGACACCAATTACGCTTACAAATCCGAAGAAAATAAACACGAAAATATCGCCCAAGCCCAAATATCCGTAGGCTTTTTTGCCCATAGTATAGGTAATTGCTGCGAAAATGCAGAAAAATGCCAGCACGATGTAAAACAACCAAAATGAAAAGTCTTTTCCGTTTGCACTGACGTAAATCAACGAAACTGAACTGATAAATGCCAAAACACTCGTCAATCCAACAGCAATTTTCATGGACGAAATGCTAATTCCTCCCGACTGCACGGCTCTTGTTGGACCAACTCGATTGGCGTTGTCTGCACCTTTGAGTGTGTCGCCTAAGTCGTTGGCGAAATTGGATAAAACCTGAAAAAACAAGGTTGTCAACAATGCTAAAATAAAAATTGTTTTGTTGAAAATATTGTCATTAAATGCCACAAAACTCCCAAAGATAATGCCCGAAAGTGACAGCGGTAAGGTACGCAAACGTGCGGCGTGTAACCAAATTTTAATGCGTGACATCATTCGTTTTATTTCTGTTTGCAATATCTAATAAAAAATCGGCATTTTGCTCAATGTGATTGCCGATAACAATAACATTTGCATCGTTTTGAAAATTCTCAATTTCTTGAATAGAGCGAATACCACCGCCCACAATAATTGGGCAATTCGGCAATGCTTTATGTGTTTGTTCAATTAAATGCAAAGGAACGGTATTTTTTGCGCCACTTCCTGCATCGTAATAAATAATACGTTTACCTTGCATCGCTCCTGCCAAAGCCGTTTGTAATGCAATTTGGTCTTGGTCGGACGGAATAGGTGTCGTCTGACTGATGTAAGCGACCGAACTTTTTGTGCCTCCCTCAATTAAAATATATGCTGTTGGTAAAATCTCCAAACTCGATTGGTGCAATTCGGGACTTGCCAAAACATGATGACCGATTAAAAAATCCGCATTTCTACCTGAAAGTAAACTCAACAACAAAATCGCATCGGCATCGTGCGAAATCTGATGACTTGAGCCAGGGAATAAAATAAGCGGAATATCTGTGTTCGCTTTTAAAATTGAAACGATGTTTTCGGTTTCTTTGCGTGTGACGGTACTTCCTCCGATAAAAAAGAAATCAATTTGCGCAAATTCTGCCTTTTGGATAAGGGCAAGCAAGGCAACTTTATCCGTTGCTTTTTCGGGGTCGATTAAAATGGCAATTTGCCCTTTTTTCTGTGCGAGCTTATTATAAATATGTGTTCGATTCTTGTACAAGTGCGTTCTTATTAAAACTAAAGATGTAATTATCTTTCACAAAAGTAGTAAATTCTGTCACGTACCATTGATTTTTTAGCAAGACACACCCGAAGTAGGTATTATTTACCTGACTTATAATAATATGATTTTGATAATCCAATCCGACAATCGAAACGGCTTTGTACAAAACTTCTTTCATCGTCCAAATGCGTGTTAATTCTTCTGCGGAATTTAAATCAAAATGCTGTTCTTCGTGCGCATTGATAAATTTAGACGTAACACGTTTTACTTTGTCCGAAATTAGTTCAATATCCAACCCGATTTGAAAATCTGCGACAAGCATACCTATATATATAAAGGAATGACTAATTGAAATGTGTTTTTCTGCATGATAAAGTAGGCGAGGCGCACCATTTTCGCTGTAAATTATTTCCTCGTTTTCAAAAAGATAATTTTTCAGACAAACCACACCTTTAAATTCTCGTTTGCGTTTTTCGGACGAAAATTCATTCAAGCGTTTTAATTCGTGTTCCCGAAATTCAATTTTTGCCAAATCCAACGACGGCTCATTTTTCAAAAAAACAAGCTGAGTATCATCTATTTTATATTCTTCAATCAAGCAATCAGACATTTCACTAAATTTACATAACGAGTTACAAATAAAATTGCTAATATAGCAACAAAGTATTTAATGATAGACAAATTTTTAGTACAGAGTTAAACAAGTTAAGAGTTTAGGGTGATGAGTTAAGATGAGTGACGGAATTTAATAAGTCCCATCGGGACGACCGATATCAATAGGCAAGCGGTTTTAACCCTTGCCGAAAATAAAGGGCGAAATTTAACAAATCCCATCGGGATGACCGACTATTATAAGCAGGCTGTTTCAACCCTTGCCTCAAAAAAAAACTAAAAACTTTTAAACAGTTGGCTGTTTGTATGCGGATTTAACTATCTTTACGCACTTTTTAGTAGTAGAATATGTATAATTTTAAACGTGAATTATGATTAGACGATTACATTTAATTGTTTTAAGTATCTTTTTATCAGCCACATATTCCTTTGCACAAGGAGGTTTGGGGAATATTAAAGGATACGTGAAGAATGCAGAAGGGAAGCCAGTCGATTTTGCAAAAGTAATGATTAAGCAAGGGTCATCAACCAAAGCGGTAGATATGACGGACGACGAAGGTATGTTCCAAATCATGTCAATAGAGCCAGGTGACTATGACATTGTTGTAGAATCGGAGGAGTATCCTACTTTTACTTTGGAGAAATTCAAAGTGAGAGGAGACCAAACGAATGAAGCCAACATTAAACTTGGAAGTGCCGAGGAATTAGGCGTGGTTAGAGTTAGAGCTGAAACGAAGCTTATCGACCCGCACAGTGCTAACAAAGGTATTCTCGGTCGTGAGGATATTGGTAACTTAGCTCCTCGTAGCCCAGCAGAGTTGGTTAAAACTCAAGCAGGTGTTCTTGAAAGTGAAGGTACAGGCGAAATCAGTATTCGTGGTTCACGTCCAGAAGATAACTATTTCTATATAGATGGTATCAAAGTGCGTGGTTCAAGTAACATTCCAAAAGGTGCGATTGAGGAAATCTCGGTGTTCGTTTCGGGTTTACCTGCATCGTACGGTGACGTTACGGGTGGTGTAATCTCGGTTACAACACGTGGACCGCAAGGGCAATTCTTCGGAAGTGTTGAGGGCGTTACGTCGGGTTTCTACTTTAAAGGAAAAGACAAATTCGGTTATGACGGTAAAGTGTTCGGTTTGGATAAATACGGTTATAACTTAATTGAAGGCTTATTTGCAGGACCACTTTGGATGCAAAAAGATTCTTTAGGAAATAAAACAAAACCACGTTTAGGTTTCTTAGTGACTGCTATGTACAACGATATGTTAGACGGCAGACCAATGGGAAATGGTGGTAACTACCGTGTTAAAAAAGAAGTACGTGACGAATTGTTGGCAAATCCACTTCGTTCCGATGCGTCGGGAACAGGTTCCTATCCAAATGCAGAATTCTTGAGAGAAAGTGATTTTGAACGTGTGAAATGGAGAATGAATGCGCGCAGAAGAGTAATTTCGGGAACAGCTAAATTAGACGTTGCCACAGGGCCACGCACAAACTTATCTTTTGGTGGTTCGATGAACTACAATGGCGGTTCGTTATATGGTTATTCAAATCGAGAGCTTTGGGGTAATAGCTATACAAATTCATTGTTTAACTTCAACAATTTTGCGATTGAAAATAGATTAGATTGGCGTGTTTACGGACGTTTTACACAGCGTTTCATTAACAATGACGCAAAAGCAAAAATTAGAAGTTTCGTTTATACTTTAATGGTCGATTATTCACAATCTTCTATTGAAAGATACGACCCGAAACACAAATTTAATTTCTTTAATTACGGTCACGTAGGTACGTTTATTATCGACAGAGAAAATTCGTATGAAATTAATTTTGCAAATCAATCGGCTGTTCACAATGGATTTAGAGATAAAGAAGTTTATTACACACCGTCACGTATTAATCCCGATTTAGCTGCTTACACAAGTCAATATTATAATATCTATGATGGAATGGCTACGGGACACTATGAGAATTTAACACAAATTCAATTAGGAAACGGTTTGATTAACGGTGATGTTCCGAGAGCAGTTTATAATACATGGAACAACATTGGTGCACCTTTCAATGGTTTTGCACAAACAAACAACCAACAAATTCGTCTTTCAGGTTCGGGAACAGTAACGGCAGGAAAACACTCTATTACGTTAGGTTTCGAGTTTGAACAACGTTTTGACCGTGGATTTACAAACGGTTACGACCAAGCAGGAAGTAGTAATGGACCTGTTGGCTTGTGGACAATTGCACGTCAGTTGGCAAACTTCCACATTCGTGAGTTAGATTTGGACAACCCAATGATTTCTATTGAAAACGGACTTCAAATTATTAACTACAACCGTTTAAATTCAAGTTATGCTTATGCAAATAACGGTGTTTATGGAGGTCAAAAAACAGGTGATGAGCAATCATTCTTCGATTACAACTTGCGTAAAAAATTAGGTATGTCGGGTGGAAGTAGCACATTTGTTGATGTGGACGCTTACGACCCGAATATGTATTCATTAGATATGTTCTCTGCTGATGAATTATTAAATTCAGGTTCATCATTCGTTTCTTATTGGGGATATGATCATACAGGAAAACGTGTGAAAGGAACAACAGACATCAACAAATATTTCAATGAATATGATGCGAATGGTAACTACAGACGTTTTGTAGGTGCGTTCCAACCAATTTATGCATCGGTTTTCGCCATGGATAAATTTGAGTTCAAAAACATGATTTTCAACATCGGTGTACGTGCTGACATCTTTGACGCCAACCAACCCGTATTGAAAGACCCTTATTTATTATATAATGCTTACACAGTAGGAGAGGCTAAAAAAATAGCAGAAGACATGGGGCTTACATGGGCAAAAGATATGCCTTCAAGCATCGGTGACGACTATACTATTTATGTAAATGACGTAAATAATCCTACAGCAATCAATGGATATAGAAGTGGTGATACTTGGTTCAACAAAGACGGAGACGTTGTAGATGATCCAAAATTAATTAGAGGTTCGGCTGGTATTGCTCCGTGGTTGAAAGACCCGAACAATCAAGTGGTGAATGCAGATGCGTTTACAAAATACAAACCACAAATTAACATCATGCCACGTATCTCATTTGCTTTCCCTATTTCAGAAAAAGCATTGTTTAGTGCGCATTACGACATCTTGACAAAACGTCCAACGTATGGTCTTCGTTTTGACCCGTATGAATATCAATTCTTGAAAAACCGTTCGGCGATTGTAAACAATCCAAACTTACGACCAGAACAAACAATCGACTACGAAATTGGTTTCCAACAAGCGATTGGTACAAAATCATCAATTAAAATTTCAGCTTACTACCGTGAGCAAAGAAATGTAGTACAGATGATTAACGTACAAGAGGCATACCCAAGAACATACAGAACGTATGGAAACAGAGATTTCGGTACAGTAAAAGGTATTATCTTGTCGTATGATTTAAGAAGAACTGGAAACATTCGTTTGACAGCGAACTATACGTTACAATTTGCAGAAGGTACAGGTTCAAATGCTAACTCTGCTTCTGGTTTGATTAATGCAGGTCAACCAAACTTACGTAACATCTTCCCGTATGATTACGACAGAAGACACGCATTTGCAATTACGTTTGACTACCGTTACGGAAGAGGTGCAGATTACAACGGACCAAGCATCAAAGATGTGAAGTTGTTTGAAAACATGGGATTGAATATTATGACAAATATTTATTCAGGTTCGCCATACTCTGCACAAACGATAATTACAGATGAAGGTCACTTCTCTCCACAGTCGGCAGGTTTGTCAGGAACAACAAACGGTTCTCGTTTACCATGGACATACAGATTAGATTTACAAATCGACAGAACGATTCCAATTTTAATGGGTAAAAAACCTTCAGAAGGTGAAAAAGACAATAGAAAAAAGACACATTTACAAGTTTATTTAAGAATTACAAACCTTTTGAACCAAATGAACGTTATTAATGTGTATCGTGCTACAGGTAACTGGAATGACGACGGATATTTAGAGGCTGCACAATATCAGTTAGCAATTCAGTCACAATTAGACGAGGCTTCGTATAGAGATTTCTATACTATGAAGATACAAAATGCGTCTAATATCAGTATGCCGAGACAAATTCGTTTAGGAGTTAAATTTGATTTTTAATAATGTAACAATCAAGATTATGAGAGTAAAGATTAAATATTTATTAATGGTTACAGCGATGACATTCGCTATGCCTTCATTCGCTTACTTTAAAGCTAAAGACAAAAGTGGCGATGACGGAAAAGGAAGTAACCAAAATGGCTTTGACGGTAAAGCCAATTGTGCGCCTGCAACGGCAACGTTAAACATGGAATTTAATAACGTTCGTGCGGTATTAAACACGAATGGTGTATTATTCCGTGACTTCCGTAACAACGGAAAAGCGGGTTACGAAGTTCCAAAAGTGGACATCGGAATTAAAAGAACAGCGATTTATGCTGCTGCCCTTTGGATGGGAGGAACAGATGTTAACAACCAGTTGAAATTAGCAGGAACTACGTTCGGAGAAGGAAATGACTTTTGGGCAGGTCCTTTAACAGTAAACTTAGGGACGGGAGATTACGACCCACGTTATCCTGTTGGAGATTTAGCACGTAGAGATTTCGGAGAAGCATCAATTATGCCTGAACAATGTGCTAAGTACGATAAGTTTTTTACGATTACAAAATCGGAAGTTATCCAATTTATTACATGGTGGGAAGTAAATAATGGCGTTGTAGAAGCAGGTTCAGAACCTATTGCAGAACCTTCTGCCGTAACGATGGACCGAATTTTGAATTGGCCTGCACACGGTGATCCAACATTAGGACAAGATCATTATTTAGCTCCGTTCTATGATAGAGCGGCTGAAAACGAGTCAACAGGAAATGGTGTTTATAACCCAATGGAAGACGGTGATTACCCGTGGTATGACGATATTATTGGTAGAGATGATGTTCAGTGTGGTGTTGACCGTCGTATTACATTGTTTGGTGATGAAACAAATTGGTGGATTTTTAACGACAAAGGAAATATTCATACATCATCAAAAGGCGACCCAATCGGTATGGAAATTCGTGCGCAAGCATTCTCCTTCACAACTGCTGATGAAATTAATAACATGACGTTCTACAATTATGAGATGATTAACCGTGGAACACAAACTCTTTACAATACATATTTCGCACAATATGTTGACCCAGACTTAGGGGGAGCAATGGACGACTATGTAGGTTGTGATGTATCAAGAGGTTTGGGATATGCGTACAATGGAGATAATTATGATGATGATTTCCAAGGAAACCCTGGTTATGGTGCAAATCCTCCTGCTGTTGGGGTTGACTTCTTTGAAGGCCCTTATCAAGATGCGGACGGAGAAGATAACTATGGACCATACAACGACTCTGTTACAGGTTTACCTGCTCAAATGGACGTGTTTAAAGCAATTCAAGAAAAAGGTATTGTTTACAAAGGTTTGGGTATCGGTTATAATGACGGAATTATTGACAACGAGCGTTTTGGTATGAAACGTTTTACATACTATATCAATGGTGGACAAGCAGCGATGTCTGACCCTTCAACAGCAGCACAGTTTTATAATTATATGAAAGGTAGTTGGAGATATGGAGATGCCATGACATTCGGAGGAACTGGTTTTGGAGGTACGTTACATGCCGATTATATGTTCCCAGGCGATTCTGACCCATTAAATTGGTCAACAGCTGGAATTGCTCCTTCTTTTGACGGTTGGGCTGAAAATAATACAGACGGAAACGGAGGTAGTAACCAACCAGGTGACCGTCGTTTTGTTCAGTCTGCTGGTCCTTTTACATTAAGACCAGGTGCAATCAACAACATTACGGTTGGATTTGTATATGCTCGTTCGATTGAAGGTGATTTGATGGCGTCCGTTAGAGCATTGAAAGTAGCAGACACAAAAGCGCAAGCGTTGTTTGACAACTGTTTTGAGTTATTAGATCCGCCAAATGCACCGACATTGACAATTCAAGAGTTAGACCAACATTTAGTTTTGATGTTGTCAAATCCTGTAAACTCAAACAATTATCATGAAAAATACAAACAAGAAGATAAAATCAACATTGTTGACCCACCAGACGGTTCTGTAATATATGATAAATATTATCGTTTTGAAGGTTATCAAATCTTCCAATTAAAAGATGCAACGGTTTCTGTTTCTGACATTTATGACACAGATAAAGCTCGTTTAGTAGCACAATGTGACATCAAAAACGACTACAAATCTTTGATTAATCATGAATTAAACGAAGAGTTAGGTATTACCATCGGTTCATTGAAAGTGAAAGGTGCAAATGAGGGTATCAAACACTCGTTTAAAGTTACAGAAGATCAATTTGCACAAGGTGTAAGAACATTGGTAAATCATAAGAAATACTATTATGTGGCGGTGGCTTACGCCGTGAATATGTACAAAGAGTATGACCAAAATGACCCACTTAAACTTGATGGTCAAAAAATACCATACATTTCTTCACGTATCAGTCCTGACGGTACGGCAATTGAACCAAGTATTGCTATTCCGCATAACCCTGCACCTGAGGCAAACGGTTCAAGAACAAATAGCTCGTATGGTGATGTTCCTGAAATTACTGCAATTGATGGTTACGGAAACGGAAGTATGGCATTGCAATTAACAGAAGCATCATTAAATACGATTTTACAAAATGGATTTATTACAGAGCCTACTTACAAAAAAGGTTTTGGTCCATTGAATGTAAAAATTGTTGACCCATTAAATGTTGCAGGAGGTTATTACGAAGTGGTATTTAATAAGTATAGTACAAATCCATCTTATCCGATTTATGTAAACAACCACTTTGGTACAGATACAGCATCTTGGACAATTTACCGTTACGAATCGAAAGGTGGCGCATTGGTTGACTCGATTAATTCAGAGAGTACAATTGCTGTTGGAAACGAACAGTTAATTCCTGAATGGGGTATTTCAGTTGATATTTATCAAGACAAATACTTCTATGACAATGGAAATCCCGATGCAATGCCTACAGAAAAGGAAAGAACAACAAATTTCCTTTCAGCAACGATGGATTTTGAAGATTCTACAAAACGTTGGTTGACAGGTGTTTTTGACACGGAAGATTATTTCCCTACCAACTGGATTTTA
>DAOMPZ010000024.1:0-20578 GCA_035445045.1 Crocinitomicaceae bacterium
TCATCGCATCGTAAAAACTTTGAATGAATGCCTCTACATTTTCTGTCGAACTGTTTGATGTAGGCAGGTTTTCCAAGGTTTTTATGGCTTCCATTAATTTGTCAAACCCTTTTTCAGCTGCGCTTAGTGCATCACTTGTAAAATCCAAGGTACTTGAATAATGTGCTTGCATCATAAAGAAACGCACCACCATTGGGCTATATGCTTTTTCAAATTCTTGATTTTCGCCTGAAAAAAGTTCATTGGGCAAAACCACGTTTCCTGCTGATTTCGACATTTTGCGTCCGTTCAATGTCAACATATTACCATGTATCCAATAATTGACAGGTTTTGTGCCATTCGCTGAACAACCTTGTGCAATTTCACATTCGTGATGTGGGAATTTCAAATCCATACCGCCACCGTGAATGTCGAAATGTGCACCCAAATACTTGGTACTCATAGCAGAACATTCCAAATGCCAACCTGGGAAACCAACGCCCCAAGGCGATGACCATTTCATAATATGTTCCGCAGATGCATTTTTCCACAAGGCAAAATCCAAGGGACTGCGTTTTTCATCTTGACCGTCCAAATCACGTGTTCCTGCAATCAAATCTTCGATTTTACGCCCTGAAAGTTCGCCGTAATTATAATCTTTATTATATTTTTCGACATCGAAATAAACCGAACCGTGTGAAATATAAGCGTATCCATTTTTCAAAATTTGCTCAATCATTTCGATTTGCTCGATAATATGACCCGTTGCCGTTGGTTCGATACTCGGCGGAAGTGTGTTTAATTTTTGCAATACAGCATGAAAATCGGTTGTGTATTTCTGCACAATTTCCATCGGTTCAACTTGTTCCAACCGTGCTTTTTTAGCAATTTTATCTTCGCCCTCATCAGCATCGTTTTCCAAATGTCCAACATCGGTAATGTTACGTACATAACGCACTTTGTAGCCCAAATGCAACAAATAGCGATAAACCAAATCAAACGAAACGAATGTACGGCAATTTCCTAAATGAACGTAATTATAAACTGTCGGGCCGCACGCATACATTCCGACAAAGCCTGCGTGAATGGGTTTGAATAATTCTTTTTCGCCTGTTAAGCTGTTTCCGATGTACAAATTTTGTGTCATAAAACTGATGTTCGTGTATTTTTTTCCAAAAATAAGATGTTTTTCGCTAAAAAAACAAAAAAAGTGTTTTCAATTAAAAATAAATTTCTATCTTTGCACTCCAATTCAATGCCCAGGTGGCGGAATTGGTAGACGCGCTGGATTCAAAATCCAGTTCCGCGAGGAGTGTGGGTTCGATTCCCACCCTGGGTACAAAACCGCAATGAATAGTTGCGGTTTTTTTTGTTTTTGAAAGTTTTTTGATTTGACGTTTTAGACTTGTCGCACATAGAAGAAAAAAAGCCCCATTTTAGGGGCTTTTGGCTTACCATTTGGCTTAAAAGTGACTCCGGAGGGATTCTAACCCCCAACCCTCAGAGCCGAAATCTGATGCGCTATACAGTTGCGCCACGGAGCCAAAGTGCTTCGGGAAGCAACTGAAATCCTAAGAGGACAGTTGCGCCACGGAGCCGTTTTAAAAAAAAAGAATATAAAAAACTTACTCTTTTCTTAATTTAACGCCACGAAAATAATAACTTTGTTTTGATAACGTTTCATAAATCATGCAAAAACAAAAAATTCTTTTCTTTTTTCTTCTAATTTTTGTCAAAACTTCGGTTTTTTCACAAGTTGCCCTATGGGATTGGCGCATTCATTTTGCGTATAAATCACCGTCCGAAATTGCAACGGACAACAAAACCGTGGTGTGCGCATTCGGAAACGGACTTTTGGAATACGATATTGAGGCAAACGAAACGAGTGTTTGGAGTTATACAAATGCTTTGTCTGATGTGAGAATTAGCACTGTTTTTTACGATGCCGTTTCGGAAAGTTATTGGGTTGGTTATGAAAGTGGAAACATTGATAAAATCTATCGAAATACCGTTTTCAACATTCCTGCATTGAAGTTGGCAAATGTCATTGGAAGTAAGAAAATCAATAATTTTACGGAGAAAAATGGAACAATATACGCCGTTTCGGATTTCGGAATTTTAGCCATTAATCCGCTAAAAAACGAAGTGCGAGAAACGTACTACACAAACAACCAAAATTACAAAAACCTTAAAATTGAATTTCTCAACGACAGTATTTATGTATTGACCAACAAAGGACTTTTTTCAGCATACAAAAACAACCCTATTTTAAGTGATTATGGGCAATGGACGTTGTTGCCAAATACAGGACTAATTTCCGAAACAGAACTAAACTATACCAAAATGGTTTTGTTTGATAATCAATTGGTTATCAATAAAAATAAAGACGGCTTTGGTGATGATACGGTCTTAATTTACAACAACGGAATGATAAGTCCACTTCCAACGGACGATTTTGAATTAAAAGATTTGAAAGTATTTGACCAACAACTTTTTGTGGTTCACCAATACGGTGTTAATGTTTTTGATAACCTTTTTACGGAAAAAGATAGATTTTACACCTATCCTTTCACAAATAACATGACTCCGTCTGTACTAACAAAAACAGATAAAGGCGTTGTTTTTATTGGCGATAATGACCACGGAATTGTGAAATACCTCAACAATTGGAACGCTACCAAACTTACGCCCAATGGACCTTCGGACAATATGTTTTATCGAGCAAATAGTTTGAAAGGCGAATTGATTTTTTCATCAGGAAAAATTGACAAATCGGGAGCTTCTTACTCAAATAGTACCGTTTACACCTTTAAAGATGAAGAATGGAATTATTATTCACGTGCTAATCAACAAATGCTTGATACATTCAACGTTTGGGATATGAACGGAATTGCGATTAATCCAAGAGATAACAATGAAATTGCTATTAGTGCTTGTGGTGATTATTCGCTGTTGATTATGAAAGATAAAGCACAAATTTCGGAAGTTTACGGACATAAAAATTCGATTATTGAGCCGAAATTCAATCAAGTTGAACTTTCGTGTGTTTCGGAAGTGAAATACGACAAAAAAGGCAATTTGTGGATGATAAACCCTTTTGCATTGCGTCCATTGAAAGTGCTAACAAAAGACGGTATATTTTACGAATTTCACACAGGTTCAAATACAAGTAATCGCTTTGTCGAGAAACTCACGCTGGACGATGACGGCAATCCGTGGTTTACTGTTCCGAATGTCGGTGTTGTAGGTTTTTTTCCGCATGGAACGATTGAAGATCTGTCAGATGATACCTACAAAATTTTAGATGATGGCGAAAATTCGGGTGCATTACCCAGCAAAGACGTAACAGACATTGTTTTGGGCAAAGACGGTAAATTGTGGATTACAACAGCAACAGGTTTTTCTATTTTAAGTAACCCTGCAAGTGTTGCTGATGCATCTTATGGTAATTATAATACCTATCGCCCGAAAATTGAGTTTGAAAGTAATACAGAATATTTTTTAGGCGAAACATATATCACGTGTGGAACAACAGATGGAGGGAACCGCAAATGGTTAGGAACAGCAAGCGCAGGACTTTTTTGTTTGGCAGAAGACGGCTACGGAATTTTATATGAGTTTAATACAAACAATAGTAAGTTAATGTCCAACAGTATTTACGACATTGAGTTTAACAGTAAAACAGGTGAGTTGTTTGTCTTAACTGACAAAGGATTAACCTCCATGCGTGTCGATGCCTCGGACGGGCGAGATGATTACAAAGATGTGATTGTTTTTCCAAATCCTGTTCAACCTGATTATGACGGCGTTGTAACTATTCAAGGAATAAAAACAGACTCTGACGTAAAAGTGACGGATATGGCTGGAAATATCGTTTACGAAACGACTTCTCGTGGCGGAACGGCAACGTGGAATTGTCGCAAAGTAACGGGAGAAAAAGTAGCAACAGGCGTTTATCTTTTTTGGACTGCTCCCAAAGAGGGGAAAGGACGTAAAGTCGGGAAAGTAACCGTTATTCGCTAAGATGAAAGGGTTTTGCGCTGCCATTGTTTTAAAACAGATTAATTACGGTGACACAAGTGTTATTATTTCGTGTTTTACCAAAGAATACGGACTGAAATCATTTATTTATAAAGGCGGAAAAAAGAAAAACAAGGCGGTTTTATTCCCGTTGCGTTTGGTCGAAATCAACTATTATCAATACAATGAAGATGCTTTGGCGAGTGTCAATACCATTCAAGCAGCGATGACACTTCCGAATTTGTATCAAAACCCAATTAAAACAAGTGTCATTTTTTTTATCAGTGAGTTTTTAAACCAATTGTTGAACAAAATTCAATATGCGGAAGCTAATCTTTTTGAAGAAATCAAACAAGAATTAATTTGGCTGAACGAGACCGATGAATTGGCAAAATATCCTATTTTTTGGTTGATTAAATGGATAGAAAAATTAGGTTTGACACCAACCGTTACCGAAAAAGCACCTTGTTTTGACATTGAATCGGCTAAATTTAGTGATGAAAATTTCTCGGGACGACATTATTTTTCGGGAGAAGAAATGCAAAAATTAGCCTATCTTTTTACACAAGACCGCTTGACAATTCTAAGCTATCCACTCAACAAAAACGAACGAAACATCATTTTTGATGCACTCGTTGCCTATTGTTTGTTTCACATTCCTGAATTTAAACAATTTAAGTCCGTTGAGGTTTTGAAAACGGTTTTGAAGTAGCTCAAATCACTATACCGCAACTTTTCGTCTTTTTTCAACAAAAACAGCCAACCCGATAAATCCAATAATGAGGAGATTGTTTAGCAATAGTTCGACAAAAACCGAGAATGAATTTTCCCATGTTTTGGCAAGGAAAAACAACCCGATTCCGACCGAAATATAGGTAAAGAATTTAAACAAATTATACGGAATTGGATAATACTTTTGACCTAAAAAGTAGGAAATAAGCATTTGTAAAATGTAAACCGAAAGTGTTGTCCACGCACACGCCATGTAGCCGTATTCGGGAATGAAAAGCACGTTTAAAACGACTGTTACCGTTGCGCCGACAATGGCGATGATTGCCCCAAATTTCGTTTGTCCCGAAAGTTTATACCAAATACTTTGGTTGTAATAAACGCCCAAAAATACGTTCGCAAGCAATAAAATCGGCACAACTTTCAACCCAACCCAATACGTTTGATTGGAAATAAAATACTTTAAAATCGGCAAATTCAAACTAACAACCAAAAAGAAAAGCATTACAATGGCAATAAAATAATTCATGATGTTGCCATACGTCGTGCGTTCGTCAGAGCTTTTGTTGAGCTTGAAAAAGAACGGTTCGGCAGCATAGCGGTAGGCTTGTAAAAAGATAGAAACCAACATTGCCAATTTGTACGATGCGCTGTAAATCCCGACTTGAAACAAAGCATCTTCGGTCGTCATACCTGAGCGAATAGAGATAAATTTCAGTAAAATTCTATCCATCGTTTCGTTTACAATGCCCGCAAAACCAGCAATGACTAACGGAAACGCATATTTCAACATCGCTTTAATCAGGACATAATCTAATTTTAATTTCAGATGAATGTAATCTTTGTACATCATCAACGGCTTGGTGAGCGAAGCAAAAAGATTCGCCAAAAGAATGTACAAAACGCCTAATTCAGGATTGTTTTTATCAAAAAAGAACGTCAACAAAACGACATTGAGCAAAATATTTATTCCGATAGAAGACATCTGAATTGTGACGAATTTCTTCATGCGTTCTTCATGCCGTAGTTTCGCTAGCGAAATGGCAGACGTGGCATCAAGCGCAATGATAAACGCCACCAACGCAATGTATTCGGGGTGCTTTTCGTACAACATCGCCGACGAAATTGGTTGTAAGCCAACTAAAACAACAACCAAAAACAAGAGATTAATCCCGATAATGGTTGCAAAACCCGATTGAAATGTTTTTTCTTTGGTATTGCCCTCCATATTGGAAAAACGGAAAAATGCCGTTTCCATGCCGAATGTCAAAAACACGATGAGGAATGCTACCCACGAATATAATTCAGCAACAACCCCATAAATTTCGGGTTTCATGAAGTACGTGTGTAGCGGAACGAGCAAATAATTTAGCAGTCTGCCTAAAATACTTGGAAGACCGTAAATTGCCGTTTGCCCAAAAAGTTTTTTGACAGGATTCAATTATCTAAAATTTGGTTTTCTTTTCTCAACAAAAGCACCTGTTCCCTCTTTAAATTCGGGCGTTCCAAAACATTTTCCAAACTCGTCAATTTCGACTTGAAAGCCGTTTTTTGTCTTGTCAGCTTGCGCATTAATCGAGCGGATTGCACTTGCGATTGCCATAGGTGAATTATTCAAAATTTTAGATGCTAATTTTTCAACACGTGGCATGAGTTCTTCCAACGTGCAAACATCGTTTACCAAGCCCCATTTTAATGCATCTTCTGCGGTAATCATACCTGCTGAAAATACCATTTCGCAAGCTTTTCCTTTTCCGACCAATTGTGTCAAACGTTGCGTTCCGCCATATCCTGGAATTACGCCCAAAGATACTTCGGGAAGCCCCAAACGTGCATTGTCCGATGCTAAGCGAATGTGACTTGCCATGGCTAATTCCAAACCACCGCCCAATGCGTAACCGTTTACGGCTGCAATGACAGGTTTGGACATATTTTCTACGAAATCAAACAATGTTTCTTGTCCGACTTGTGCTAATTTTTTTCCTTCTTCTACCGAAAAATCTGCAAATTCTTTGATGTCTGCACCTGCGACAAATGCTTTTTCGCCTGCACCTGTCAAGATAACAATACCGATGTTTTTATCGTTGTTTGCCTCGTTTAAAGCCGTGTGTAATTCAGCGATTGTATTTCTATTCAACGCATTCATTTGTGACGGACGGTTGATGGTGATTTTTGCAACGTGTCCGTTATTTTCTACTAAAATATTTTCGTAAGCCATATTTATTTTTTTGAGTGTAAAGATAGTGAAAAACACGATAGGCGGTTTATTTTTTTGAGGTTTGTCGCAGTAATTAAAGTGAAATTTATATCTTTGTAACGGTCATTAATGTAATAGTCATTAAATTAATGATGATTAAATTAAATTAATTATGGAGTTTTACGGAAGACAAAATGAGCAAAATACTTTAATGGAAATTGAGCGAAAATCAAGTGAAAACGCACAATTTACAATGCTTATAGGCAGACGGCGTATCGGAAAAACGACACTTCTTTTAGAAACGTTTAAGGGTAAAAAGGTGCTTTATTTTTTTGTTTCTCGAAATAGTGAACGAGTACTTTGTCAACAATTTCAAGAATTAGCCGAAAAAGAAATTGGACTAAAAATATACGGAACGATTTCGTCATTTTCCGATTTATTTGGTTTTCTCCTTGATTACGCAAAATCACAGCAATACACATTAATTATTGATGAATTTCAAGAATTTGACCGCATTAATCCTGCCATATACAGCGATATTCAAAAACAATGGGATTTGAATAAAGACAAAATTCGCCTTAATTTGATTGTGTGTGGTTCGGTTTATTCGCTGATGACCAAGATTTTTGAAAACCGAAAAGAACCCTTATTTGGAAGATTGACGGCAAAAATTAATTTAAAACCATTCACGGTGGCGACTGTCAAGCAAATTTTAAACGATTACAATAGTAATTATTCGGGCGAAGATTTGTTGTGTTTGTATTTGTTAAGTGGTGGTGTTCCGCAGTATATCTCACTGTTAATGAACGCCAAAGCAACGACCAAACGAAAAATGTTAGCAACTGTTTTTCAAACAGGCTCACCCTTTTTGACAGAAGGCAAGGACATTCTTATCTCGGAATTTGGAAGAGATTATGCCACTTATTTTGCGATTTTACAACTTATCTCACAAGGAAAAACAAGACAATCCGAAATAGATTCCATTATTGACAAAAATACAGGTGCATATTTGCAGAATTTAGAACTTGACTTTTCTGTTATTACCAAGAAAAAGCCGTTGTTTTCAAAACCTAATAGCCGAAATTCTGTTTGGGAAATTGAGGATAATTTTCTGCGGTTTTGGTTTCGATTTATTGCAAGTAACCAATCATTATTGGAAACAGGGCGTTTTGATCGTATTTTTGAAATTTTAGAAAGAGATTATTCACAATATAGCGGTTTGGTTTTGGAACGTTATTTTCTACAAAAATACCGTGAGGAAGAAACGGTAACAATTGTTGGGCAGTTTTGGGACAGAAAAAGCGAAAACGAAATAGACCTTATTGCGTTGGACGAATTAAATAAAACTGCCGTAATTGCCGAAGTGAAGATGAATAAAACGAAAATCAATTTGAATGTTTTACAACAAAAAGCAACCGTAATCGCTAAAGAATTACAAAACTACAACTGTGATTATATTGGCTTGTCTTTGGAAGATATGTAGTTTCATTCTTTCACTTCAATTTTAAACGTAGCCACAAGCACAGAGTCCACAACAACGGGGATTGTTTGGTTGTTTGACGGTTCACTTGCATCAATACTGACAGACCTTGTCCACTCGTGTTGATACATTTTTAATACGGTTTTTCCTGCTTTTAGTGGTACAAACTCAAGTTCTATCGTGTACGAACCGCCATCACATTCGGGGCAACTATCAATACGCTTGTAACCGCTTTCTTTTATAATTCCTAAACTATCTGAAAAACTATACGTTGCGCTAAATTCGCACCCTTTGCACGACCCTGTGAAGATAACAAGTGTATCGCCTAATTGAACAATATTTTCTTTGTCCGAATGAAGCTCTTTTCGTGTGTCCACGTTTTTGCAAGCAAATAGCGCAATAATAAGTGTAAGGATTGTAAATAGCTTTTTCATGGTTGATTTTTTAAATGTCTTACAAATGTACGGTTTTTAATTTTTCAAATCCTTTACCACAAAAGAAATTCATTCAAAACCACATCAAAAATCCCTTTTTTCAGTATATTCGCAGAAATTGTCTGTTTACATGAAAATAAAAGTCATCAACAAATCAAATTTTGATTTACCGCAATACGAAACAAAAGCTTCCGCAGGTCTTGATTTAAAGGCGAATATCACGGAAACAATAACCTTAAAACCACTCGAAAGAGCATTGGTAAAAACAGGTCTTTTTTTGGAAATTCCCGAAGGTTACGAGGCGCAAGTTCGCCCAAGAAGTGGCTTGGCGTATAAAAACGGCGTGACGGTTTTAAACGCCCCAGGAACAATTGATGCGGATTACCGTGGCGAAGTCGGCGTGATTTTGGTCAACCTTTCCAACGAAGATTTTACCATTCAAGCAGGCGACCGCATCGCACAAATGGTTTTTGCTAAATTTGAGCAAGCAGAATGGATTGATGCCGAAATTTTAAGCGAAACCGCTCGTGGCGAAGGAGGTTTTGGAAGTACGGGAGTTAAATAATTTTGAAGAACGTAAATAGATTACGTAGTAAATTAAGAACTTTGCGTTATATTTAAACTCAAAATTGAAATCAGAAATGAATAATATTCAAAATCTAATCAAAGCAATTGGATTTGTTCCAAAAGAAAATACTTCGGATATTTTTATTAAGAAATATGCTGATGAATATTCCATTGAAGTTGATTTTGAAAAAAAAATCATCAACTACGGTAAAAAAATAAAAACCGAAAGCAAGACAACTTCCAACTTTTCACAACCCGAAAATTTTGTTGTTTTGGAATGTGTCAATCGTTTACTTGAAACAGGTTATAAGCCTGAAAGTATTGTTCTTGAGCCTACTTGGAAGTTAGGACATCAAGAAAAAGGAAGACTTGATATTTTAGTTAAAAAAGATGACAAGGCTTATTTGATGATTGAATGTAAAACATTCGGGAAAGAATATGAAAAGGAATTAAAAAATCTGCACAAAGACGGAGGACAGCTTTTCTCTTATTTTCAACAGGATAAAAATGCTGAAATTCTGATGTTATATACTTCTGAAGTAAAAGGGAACGAAATTGTCTTTCAGAATGAAATCGTAAAAATCGAAGAAGAATATAAACTTACTGCCACAGTAAAAGATTTTTATGATAAATGGAACAAACTAACCAAAAACAACGGAGTTTGGGGAAATCCACCTTATAATTTTAAACCTAAAGCCCTTACAATCGATAAATTAGTTGAGATAAAACACGAAGACAGTAGTTTTATTTTCAATCGTTTTCTTGAAATATTAAGACATAATGTTGTTTCCGACAAACCAAATGCTTTCAATAAAATTTTCAATCTGTTTTTATGTAAAATCTATGATGAAAAAGACAAAGAGGGAACTGATGAAGAATTAGAATTTCAATGGATTGAAGGAAAAGACAATGATATTTCCTTTCAGTTGCGTTTGACAGATTTGTACAAAAGCGGAATGGAAAACTTTTTGGAAAAAACGGTAACTGATTTTTCTGATGAAGAGTTTGAAAATCAATACGCTTCATTATTCGCAGGAAACGATGATTTAAAAAAGAAATTCAAGGAAAATGTAATTTATAAGCTCCGATTGGAAAAGAATAATGAATTTGCTATTAAGGAAGTTTATGATGAAAAATCATTTAAAGAGAATGCAAAAGTTGTAAAAGAAATTGTTCAGCTTTTAGAGAATTTTAAAATTCGTTATACCAAAAAACAACAATATTTATCTGACTTTTTTGAATTGCTCTTAACAACGGGATTGAAGCAGGAATCGGGGCAATTCTTTACACCTGTTCCCGTAGCTCAATTTGTGATTAAGAGTTTGCCGATTGACACAATAATTAAAGAAAAATTGACAATCGGGAAAAAAGATGATTTACTTCCATATGTTATAGATTATTCAGCGGGAAGTGGGCATTTTCTTACAGAAAGTATGCACGAAATTCAACATTTGTTAATGCATGAAACAGATGATTTGAAATTAAAAACCGAAGCAAAATCATTTGTTGAATATGCAAAAGTCAGACATTTTGATTGGGCTGAAAAATACGTTTACGGAATAGAAAAAGACTACCGATTGGTGAAAGTTGGTAAGGTTGGGTGCTATCTTCACGGAGATGGATTGGCGAATGTGATTCATTCAGACGGATTAGCAAATTTCAAACACAAAGATTACAAAGAGAAATTAAAGGTTACAGATAAAGATTTTCCAAAGGAAAACAAGCAATTTGAGGTAATTGTTTCAAACCCGCCTTATTCGGTTTCGGCTTTTAAAAGTGCTTCGACAGATTATTATAACCAAAACGATTTTGATTTATACAACAGCCTTACAGACAATAGTTCTGAAATAGAAACCTTATTTATTGAAAGAACAAAACAGCTGTTAAAAGACGGAGGTGTGGCGGGAATTATCTTGCCAAGCTCTATATTGAGTAATTCAGGAATTTATGCAAAAGCCCGTGAAATTATTTTGCAATATTTTGAGATTATCGGAATTACAGAATTGGGTAGCAATACCTTTATGGCTACGGGAACAAATACCGTAACGCTTTTTTTGAGAAGAAGAAATAATTACGAAAGCATTAATTTAAAAAGTTCGGTTGAGCGATTTTTGACCACTTTTACAGATGTTACATTAAACGGAGTTGAAAAACCTGTTTCCAAGTACGTTCAGCACGTTTGGGAAGGATTGTCTTTTGATGATTATGTTTCTTTGGTTAAAAAGCAACCGAACCAAGCCGTTGAACAGCATGAAATTTATAAAGAATACCGTAAAAAACTAACCCCGAAACTTCGGGGCAAAAACGAAGATGATTTTTGGAAACAACTTTTAGAACGGGAAACAGAAAAACTATTTTATTTCATTTTGGTATTTCCTCAAAGAGTGGTGGTTATCAAAAGCGGACAAAAAGACGAAGAAAAACGTTTTTTGGGTTACGAATTTTCCAATCGTAGAGGAAGTGAAGGAATACACCCGATACAAAGAGGAAAAAGCATAGCAGAATGTACCAAACTTTTTGATGAAAACAGTTTTGAAAATCCCGAAAAAGCAAGTACCTATATTTACAAAGCATTTCAGGGAAATTTTGATTTTGAAATTCGCGAAAGTTTGCAAAAAAATATCTCACGACACGATTTAGTGGATATGCTCACTTTTGACCGTGTGGAATTTGAAAAAAACATTTCTACTTCGGTTAAAAAAAAAGTGAAGATTGAAAGTAAGTGGGAGCAAGTTCTTTTTTCAAATGCACTCAAAAATATTAATGGAAACACGACTAAAATTGAAAAATTTAATATAATAGAAGAAGGAAAATATCCTGTGATTACTCAAGAAAGAGAGAAACTTATTTCTGGTTTTACAAATGATGAAAATAAAATTACTGATTTACCTTTAATTCTTTTTGGAGATCATTCTTGTAGCGTTAAATATTTAGATTTTGAATTTTTCAGAGGTTGTGACGGAACAGTATTATTAAAACCAAATGAAAAATTTTCACCAAAATATTTTTATAATGTTTTAAATATTCTTTTGATTGAATTAATAGAAAACAAAGAAAAATATGAAAGACATTATAAATATCTTCAAAATTTATATATCCCACTTCCACCATTAGATATTCAACAAAAAATTGTTTCTGAAATCGAGATTTTAGAGATGAAAGAAAGTAAAGCGAAAGAGGAAATTGAGGGACTTAAAAATAAAATTTATAATACCCTAAAAGAGACTAAGGGAGAGCAGAAAAAATTACGTGATTTGTTCAAGTATTCTGAGGATAGAATTAATTCAGGTATGCTAAATCAACAAAACTATATTGGAGTTGATAATCTATTACAAAATACGGCAGGAAAAGTCAATTCTAATTTTGTTCCTAATTCTGGAACCTCTACAGAATATAAAAAGGGAGATATTTTATTGTCAAACATTAGACCTTATTTAAAGAAAATTTGGTTTGCAGACAATAATGGAGGTAGTTCAAATGATGTATTAGTACTACAGCAAACAGATGAAAATCTAAATTCAAAGTATATTTACTATGTTTTGAAACAAGATGACTTTTTCGATTATGAAATGCTAAAACCTAAAGGCATAAAAATGCCTCGTGGAGATAAGCAACACATTATGGATTATAGAGTCTCTATTCCACCACTGTCCGAACAACAAAAAATAGTTGCTGAAATCGAAGAAATTGAAAGCAGAATAACAGTGTTAGAAAAAGAAATTGCGGAAATTCCAAAACAAAAAGAATTAATTTTGAAAAAATATCTATAAAATGAACATCATCATACCCATGGCAGGCAGAGGAAGCCGCCTTAGACCACACACATTGACCGTTCCGAAACCGCTCGTTCCTGTTGGAGGAAAGCCGATTGTACACCGTTTGGTGGAAGATATTGCAGGAACGTTGACCGAAAAAATTGACGAAATTGTGTTTGTAATTGGCGATTTTGGGTCGGAAATCGAACAGGAATTAATCGCTGTGGCGGAGCGTTTGGGCGCAAAAGGTTCAATTCACTACCAACGTGAGGCGTTGGGAACAGCGCACGCTATTTTGTGTGCCAAAGAAAAATTGGTTGGACCGACTGTTGTGGCGTATGCCGACACACTTTTTAAGGCTGATTTTAAAATTGACCCAAGCGATGACGGAATTTTGTGGGTGAAACAAATTGACGACCCGTCAGCGTTTGGCGTTATCCAATTGAACGAAAAAGGCGAAATCATTGATTATGTCGAAAA
Source organism: Crocinitomicaceae bacterium (assembly GCA_035445045.1). Lineage (GTDB taxonomy): Bacteria > Bacteroidota > Bacteroidia > Flavobacteriales_D > Crocinitomicaceae > 40-80. The sequence continues at coordinate 13,642 of DAOMPZ010000024.1, forward strand.
ACCCAAAGATTTTGTTTCGGATTTGGCGATGATTGGCGTTTATTACTTCAAAGACGGTGCGCATTTACGCAAAGAATTGGAATATTTGATTGAGAACAACATTATCAAAGGTGGCGAATATCAGTTGCCCGATGCCTTGCGTCGTATGACCGAAAGCGGTTGTAAATTCAAATCGGGGAAAGTAATGGAATGGTTGGATTGTGGCAACAAAGAAGTGACCGTTCACACCAATCAACGTGTGTTGGAATTTGACAAAGAAAAAGGATTAAACACCGTTCATTCGTCTGTAACGTTGAAAAATAGTATCGTTATTGAACCGTGTTTTATAGGTGAAAATGTTGTGTTGGAAAACAGCATTGTTGGGCCACACGTTTCAATCGGTAAAAATGGAAAAATAAGTAATTCAATCTTGAAAAACAGTATCTTGCAAAACAATGTTTCTGTTGAAAATGCGTTAATTCACAACTCCATGATTGGAAATAACGCAACATTTATCGGTCACGTTAAAGACATCAGTTTGGGAGATTATTCAACAATAAATTAATGAAAAAAACAGCATTATTCATCGGATTGACGTTTCTTCTGCTTGCGTGCGGAACATCAAAAACTACGTCTAAAAAAGTGGTTGCGGACAACAAAAATAAAACGGTTGTTTCGGCAAAAACCAAAGAGTTGTTCCACAACGCCATGCACGGATACATCATCAACGACATGGATTATGCCTTGGCGAATGCGAATAAATACATCGCCGAAAATGCGTCCGATGATGCGGTTTATTTCTTGCTTTCAAAAGTTTATTACGCTAAAAAAGACAGCGTAAAAGCCATTTCGGCGTTGGAAAAAGCCTATTCCTTAGACAAAAACAACAAATGGTACGGCGTTTATCTGGGCGAGGCGTATTTGGAACAAAAAGAATTTAGCAAAGCAGTCGAAATTTTTCAGTTGCTTGCGAAAAATGAACCTCGTGAAGTTGAATTACAATATGATTTATACGAGGCACTTTACGGCGCAAAACAATACACAAAAGCCTTAGATGTTTTGAATAAAATTGAGCAATTGACAAGTGTAAGTTCCGAACTTTACTTTCAGCGTTATGCCGTTTATGGCGCACTTAAAAAATATGATTTAGCTGAAAATGAATTAATTAAATCTATTCGTGAATATCCCGAAGACCACCGCGCGCTTTTTGCTTTGAATGATTTGTATGTAGCACGAAATCAAAAGCAAAAATTGATTAACTTTTTAGAAGAAACGGTAAAAAATGACCCCGAAAATGGTAGTGCATCGTTGCTTTTGGCAGAATATTATTTGAAACAAAACAAAATAGACCAAGCAGGGACGCTCCTCGAAAAAGTGTATAGTGACCCAAACATCGAACCGACTTTTAAGCATTATTTTATCATGGATAATTTTGTGGACAGCCCTGTTATTCCGAATGCATTGGCACAAAAAATTGCTGAAAACGCCCATAAAGTTGACCCACAAGACCCATTTTTCACCTTATTGCTTGCCAATATTTACGACAATTCTAATAACGTTGAAAAGGCGTTGGAATTTTACAAATTGACGATGGAACGCAACAAAAACAACAAAGAAACAATCGCTCGTTTGACGTATTTGGAATATCAACGACAAGAGTATGATTCGCTTGTAAAATATGCGCAGTTAGCATTGGAACTTTATCCATCAAACCCTGATTTTTACTACTTTAGCGCATTGGGTTTGTTCAAAACAAAAAAATACGATGAGGCGATAGAAATTGCCGAAAATGGCTTGGTTTACGTAACTGACAACGACGGCAAAGAAGACATGACAACCATTATTGCCGAGGCGTATTTTGGCAAAAAAGATTTTAAAACAGGTAAAGAAAAATACGAACGTTTAATCAAGGAAAACCCGAAAGATATATTCTTAAAAAATAACTTTGCGTTGGTGCTTGCCAAATATAGTATGGACTTAGATTATGCTGTAAAAATGGTTAATCAAATCATGGAGTTAGACCCTCGCAACGAGAATTACAAATTTACAAAAGCGTTTGTTTTATTTCGTCAAGGGAATTTGACGGAGGCGCAAAACATTATTGAATTATTGATAAAAACTAACCCAAAAGATGCTACCTTGCAAAATTTGTTGGGTGATATTTACTTCCAAAAAGGCTATCCCGATTCGGCAGTTGAATATTGGAACAAAGCCAAAGAATTTGGGTATAAAAACGAAATACTGACAAAGAAAATCCAAGACAAAAAGTATTATGATGAAGTGGAGTAAATTAGGCGTTTTTGCATTTTTAACAGCACTTTTTGTAGCGTGTTCGCCGAAAGTTGTCCAACTATCCAACAAAGAAAAAGAAAACAAGTTGAAAGTTTCGGACATGGTCAATAAATTAGACAGTTTGAACCAAACCAAACCAGCATATTTTTATGGACGTGCATCAACGGTTTACCACGACAAAAAGAAAGATTTTTCATTTAAAACATCTATCAAAATCAAGTCGGATAGTGCGGCGACAGCGTTGATTACTTTCGCAGGAATACCTGTTATCAATGCGATTGTCACGCAAGATTCCGTTAAATTTCAGAATAAACGAGAGAAATGTTACACAGAAAATTCCATTGACTTTTTCAAAGATGCTTTTGGCTATCCGTTTGAATTTGAAAACATTGTGCAACTCTTATTAGGTTTGCCGATAACGTTTGAACGAAGCAATGAATTTTTAGAAGTTCAAGATAATATTTATAACATTCTTTCTACGCAAAAGAAAATCCGCATCAAAAAACAGACGAAACTCTATGCACCCGAAGATGTGACCGAAAGCACGATTGCGATTAAATATTTTTTGGTTGATAATGGGAATACCTTGGAAAAAGTAGAAATTGAAAACCCGAATGAAAAAGTCAAAGTGATTGTCAATTATGGAAATCGGTCTAAATCGCCCGAAAATTATAATTTTCCGCAGTTGATAACGGCTAAAATCATTACCGAAAACAATAAAATTGATGTTTCCTTGTCGTTTGACAACATGGAAATTAACCAAATTCAAGAAATTAATTATACTGTTCCGTCAAGTTATGAAATCTGCAAGTAATTTTTTCCGTTTGTCTGTGACAAAAAATGTCTTTGTTGTTTTGTGTGTTTTAACCGCATTTTCTGCTTTTTCGCAACAGAAAAATAGCGACAAACTCGTCAAAGAACAAAAGCAATTAGAAAACGACATCAAGCAAACAAAAGCGTTATTGCAAAAAACATCGGACAGCAAATTAGCATCGTACAACAATTTAAAACTGTTGGAAAGTCAGATTAAAAGCCGAGAAACACTTTTGCAAAATTTTGACCAACAAATTCGCACAGCGGAATTGCAAATGGAGCAAAAAAGTACGCAAATTACGGAGTTAGAAAGTAAAATTGCCAAACTAAAAGAACAATACCGACAGTTGTTGATTTATGTTTACAAGAATAAAATTCAGCCAAACAACATGATGTTTTTATTCTCGGCACATTCGTATTACGAGGCTTTCAAACGCAACGAATATTTGAAGAAAGTGTCTGAAATTCAGCAAAAACAGAAAGAATTAATCCTACAACATCAAGAGAAATTAGGACACGAAATCAAGTCGTTAGCGGACGAAAAAGTGAAAAAACAAATTCTTTTAGGGCAAAAGAAAGAGGAAAAATTTGAAATCGAAAAAGATAAAATTAAAGTTTTAGAAGTAGCACAAAAATTAGAAAAAGACGAGGCAAATTTATTAGCAAAAGTAAAAGCTGACGAACGCAAGCGCATCGAATTGCAAAACAGAATTGACAAAGCTATTAAGGAAGAAATCGCCGCAGCAGAGCGTAAACGAAAAGAAGCGGAGCGTTTAGCAGCAGAGAAAAAGGCAAAAGAAAGTGCCGCCAAAGGAACAACCGCAACTGCAACAACACCAGCAAAAACTGACACAAAAACAGAGGCAAAAAAACCTGATTTTATCGACTCCAAAGATTTGGAATTAAACAAAGGTTTTGAAGCAAACAAAGGGCGTTTGCCACTTCCTGTTGTTTCGGGTGCAGTTACGGGTAAATTCGGAAGACAAAAACACCCACTTTTGCGAGATGTTGAAACAAATAACAATGGAATTGACATCACTACGAGCAAAAATGCACAAGTACGAGCGGTTTTCGAGGGCGAAGTGTCGAGTATTTTCTCCATGGCAGGCGTTGGAAAAATTGTTATCATCAAACACGGAAATTACCGCACGCTTTATTGTAATTTGCAAGAAACATTCGTAACGACAGGTGCTAAAATTTCGACCAAACAAGCAATCGGGAGTTTATTACCAATCGACGGCGAAAATACATCGGTCTTGCATTTTGAAATCCACCAAGTTTTAGGCTCGGATATTTTAAAACAAAATCCAAGCCTTTGGATAGCGAAGTAAGAGCGTTAAGAATTTTGCACTTAATACTCCGCATCTTCTTTTAACTTACCTTTTATCCATTCTTGGTTTTGCTGGAAAATCTGTTGACAAAATTCGTCTTGCATACGCTTGTTTTTAAATGAAAAACATTGCTCCGACCCGTAAAAATACAAACTTGTATTTGAAAATCGAAGTTTTTAGAAGCAAAACTTTTTTCAACCGAAATCTGAAATTAAAATTTACAACTAACTTCATTTGATTGTCTTTCATCTTATGTCTTTGAGCGAAGCGGTCTTATCTTTGTCGTAACGCCCTAAAATCATAAGGTCATAATATCCAATAAAAACGTATCTTTGCCCCGTGAAAAAGAAGAATTTTTATTTCATTTATTTCCTCGTTGCTTACGTGATTTTGCAATACGTTTGGTGGACGTATATGATTTTGAAATTAGGGAAAGAAACCGCCAATTCAAACACGACTTTTTTGATGTTAATTGGTGAGGGTTCGGTTTTTCTTTTCATTATTATTTTCACATTTTTGCGCTTGATTACGTCGCTCCGCAAGGAAGAAAAACTCAAACAGCAGAAAAACAATTTCCTTTTGTCGGTTACGCACGAACTTAAAACACCCTTGGCTCACAACAAGTTAAGCGTTCAAACGTTGTTGAAATACAAAGATTTGGACGAACATAAACGCACCAATTTATTGACAAAAATTTTGAGTGAAAACAACCGCTTGGAACATTTGGTCGAAAATATTTTGACTTCCACACGCATCGAAACGAAGTATTTTAAACTCAACAAAGAAAAATTTATCCTCTTTGATTTAATCAACGAATTGATTGGGCGTTATGCGATTTTAATGAACGAAACCAAAGTGAATATCGTTGCTGATAACGCTGATATTTCGGTGTATGCAGACAAAAAAATGATTGAAACGGTTTTTATCAATCTCATTGAAAATTTCCACAAATACGCCATCGAATCGGAGTCGCTGACCGTGATGATTACTCCCTTTGGGAACAAAGTAAAATGTTCGTTTGCCGATTGCGGTTCTGGTATTCCGATAGAATACAGAAAAGATGTGTTTAAAAAGTTTGTACGCACTGAAAATGAAGAAGTTCGCACAAAAGAAGGTACAGGTTTAGGGCTGTATATCGCCAAAGAATTTTTAAAATTAAACAATGGAAATATCGTTTATCTGCCCAACAAACCAAAAGGGTCGATATTTGAAATCACATTGCCTCGAAATTAGATTGTAGCATGACAAAAAAAGTAGGGTTAATTATTTTAGACGGTTGGGGTTACGGAAAAAAAGACCACTCCGATGCTGTTTTTCAAGCAAAAACACCTGTATTTGATAGCTTAGTTCAAAACTATCCAAACGCCACATTGACAACGTTTGGCGAGGCTGTCGGACTTCCCGAAGGACAAATGGGGAATTCTGAAGTTGGACACTTGAACATTGGCGCAGGACGTATTGTTTACCAAGAATTGACACGTATTAACAAAGAAATTCGAGAGGGAAATTTTTTCAAAAACGAGCAACTCAACAAAGCGATTGCCTTGGCGAAAGATAATAACAAAGCCTTGCATTTGTTCGGCTTGCTTTCCAAAGGCGGTGTGCATAGTCATCAAGACCACGCTGTTGCGATTTGCGAATACGCTACTAAACAAGGAGTTGCCAATATTTACGTTCACGCTTTCACGGACGGGAGAGATTGCGACCCGATGAGTGGAAAGAATTTTATCGCAGAATTTGAACAAAAACTACACAATACAAACGCTAAAATCGCAACCATTATCGGGCGTTATTATGCTATGGACAGAGATTTGCGCTGGGAACGTGTGCAGTTGGCATATAATCTTTTGGCGCTGGGCGAAGGTCAAACGTTTACATCAGCAACAGAGGCGGTACAAACGTCTTATGATAATGGCGTAACGGACGAATTTATCAAACCTGTTGTCTTGAACAATTTTAGAGGAATAGCCGAAAATGACGTGTTGATTTCGTTTAATTTTCGCACAGATAGACCACGTGAAATTGTAACGGCTTTGACCCAAAAAGCAATTCCCGAATACAATATGAAACCGCTGAATGTCACGTTGTTTACAATGACTTCGTACGATGCGACGTATCAAAATGTGTCGGTTTTGTACGAAAAACAAAATTTGCAAAACACACTTGGAGAGGTCGTTTCCAACGCAGGAAAAACACAAGTGCGAACAGCTGAAACCGAGAAATATCCACATGTTACATTTTTCTTTAACGGCGGACGTGAAGAACCTTTTGCAAACGAAGAACGTTTATTAATTCACTCGCCAAAAGTGGCAACGTACGATTTGCAACCCGAAATGAGTGCGCCCGAAGTGACAAATTCAATTGTGAACTATATCCACGAAAAACAACCCGATTTTATTTGTTTGAATTTCGCAAATCCCGATATGGTTGGTCATACAGGCGTTTTTGATGCAATCGTGAAAGCCGTTGAAACCGTTGACAAAGGCTTGGGCGAAATTATCGAAGCAGGCACAAAATACGCT
>DAOMPZ010000024.1:20592-23093 GCA_035445045.1 Crocinitomicaceae bacterium
ACGGAAACGCTGATTTTGCTATTAACGACGACGGAACACCCAACACAGCACACTCGACCAATCCTGTTCCGATTATTTTGATAACGGACAAAAAAGTCACGCTCAAAAACGGAAAATTAGCCGATGTCGCTCCAACAATTTTAAACCGTTTAGAGATAAGCGTTCCGATAGAAATGGACGGAGAGAACTTAGTTTCAAATTAAGCGTTTATTATCTTTTTTAGTCGGGGGAGAGAGAGTATTGCAGAATGCCTCAATTTCCAATTAACTAAGCCCCACCAAAAGTGTGCTTACATAAAAGTAAATAAACAAACCGATGATGTCATTCATAGTGGTAACGAATGGGCCTGTTGCGAGTGCAGGGTCAATTTTGTATTTGTTCATCACAAGTGGAATTAATGAACCAGCAACAGCGGCAAATAAAATCACAATCATCAACGACAAACTAACGGTAAAACCTAACTGAAAATTAGACAGATATGTTGCTATTCCTAAAATGACTGTTGAACAAATTGCTCCGTTTAGCAAGCCAACTAAAGCCTCTCGTAGTAAATTTTTTGAAATGTTACTAAAATCAACGCCTCGTGCCAATGATTGCACGACAATTGCCGACGATTGCACACCTACATTTCCGCCCATAGCGGTAATTAACGGAATGAAAAACGCCAACGCAGGAATTTTTCCGATGTTGACTTCGTAACCCGAAATGACGTGTGCACTGATTGTTCCACCGAACATTCCGATAAAAAGCCAAAGTAAACGTGCTCGGGAAGTTTTCCATATCGAAGAGTTGTGTTCGACCGCCTCCGATAAACCCGATGCCATTTGAAAGTCTTTGTCCGCCTCTTCTTTGATGTAATCAACAACGTCATCAATGGTAATTCGCCCAACCAACTTATTTTGAAAATCGACTACGGGAATTGAAACTAAGTCGTATTTTTCCATTACTTTGGAAACGACTTCGCCCGAATCGGTGGTTTTTACGGAAATAACATTTTTAGGTTTATATAGTTCGCTGATTTTAGTTTTTGGTTTAGCAAAAAGCAAGGACTTTAAGGATAAAACGCCTACCAATTTACCTTGTAAATCAACGACGTAAATTGTATAAACCTTTTCTACATTTTTCGCCTGTCTGCGCAATTCAACCAAACAGCGGTCAACAGGCCAATCAATGCGTGCCGTGATGAACTCTTTCTGCATCAAACCACCTGCGGTATCTTCGGCATAGTTTAATAGGTCAACGATGTCTTCCGCCGCATCGTCATCTTCCATGTGTGAGATGACATCTTGAATTTTTTCGTTCTCAAATTCACCCAAGATGTCTGCTGCATCGTCAGAATCAAGATTTTCAAGCTGTTCCGCAATTTCCTTGTTGGACAACGATGCAATGAAACGGTCACGTGTGTGTTCCTCAAACTCCACCAAAACATCTGCCTGCGTGTCTTCGTCCAAATGATAATAGACATACTTTGCCTGTTCGACATCTAAACCTTCCAAAATATCGGCAATGTCTGCAAAGTGAAGAGTTGCTAAATTTTCATTAATCCAATTAGCATCATCATTCTGAATTGCATAAAGCAATTCTTCCATATACTCTTTTGTCTTCTCAAAGTGCATGGTGCAAAAGTACGAATTTTTAGAAAAAGACTAATGTTTGTCTTTTTGCGAAATAAAAAACTAAGGGGGAACTTTTAAAAATTCAAATATCAAGGCTTGGTAAAAATTTAAAAGCGGAGTTTACGACTGTAAATGAGCAATTTAAATTTTTAGCATAACGATGAGATTTGGATTTTTTAGAGGTTTCCTATTCAAATGAAATCAATACCGCTCCTTTATCAACAACAGTATCGGCAGAAACGTCAATGGATTTTACTGTTCCAACACCCTCAGATTTAAGCACATTTTCCATCTTCATTGCTTCTAAGGTCAACAATGCGCTACCCACTTCGACCTCTTGACCGACTTCAACGTTAATTGAAACGACACGTCCTGGCATCGGTGCTTTGAGTACTTGTAATTTGCGAACTTTCGGTTTGTTTAAGCCTAATTCTTCGATTAATTGGTCTAAACCACGCTCTTTATAGATTGTAAATTCTCGGTGATTTACTTTCAAGCGCAAAGTACGTTCTTCCAATTTTTCTTCTAAAATCTCTCCTAAAAACGTTTTCCCTTGATGATGAATGGTGAAAAATGTTTCATTTTCCCATTCAAGCGTTGCCCCGTTTGTTGCTTCTGTACGTTTTCCGTCTATTTTCCAATTGTCTTTCATCAAGTAAAAAATTAAAGTTACAAAGGTAAACTATTTTTTGATTTACAGCAAGGGTTAATCACTTGTCTGCCAATGTAGGCGTACAATTTATAATTTATTTTTCTTTTTTTACATTGCTTAAAAAAAGAAACAAAAAAAGCTAGTCGCCGTGATATTTTTCGACACCCAAGTCTTCCTTGTTAGCGAAAAGAACAAAAACTTACTTCGCTTCGAACAGTTTGTTCTTTTTACGC
>DAOMPZ010000025.1:0-10690 GCA_035445045.1 Crocinitomicaceae bacterium
CACCAACCGTTCAACACCGTGAACAAGAATACCCGATGAAAGTGTTTGTGTTGGAATATTTGTTTGGCGTGTGGTGCGTAGAACGGAGGGTTAGCGTTAAAATGATGAAGTGATGAGAACATTCGAAGAAATAAAAAGTGAAATAATTGCCGAAAAGGAAACACGATTGCCCGAAATCACAAGCACCTCTGCAACGGCGGTGTTTATGATTTGGGTTAATATCGTTGCCTTGGCAATTTTCACATTTGAACAAATCTTTGAAAAAGACAAAAAAGCTCTGATTGATTTGACCGAGCGCAGACGGTTCGGAACAGTTGATTGGTATGCTTCGGAAGTCAAAAAATTTCAATTTGGACATCAACTTGTTTTCAATAGTACAACAGGTCAATTCTATTATCAAATAGATGATGAAACGGCACGTGTCGTTGTTCAATCCGCTGTTGATGAAGATGCTACTTCGGGAATGTTGACGATTAAAGTAGCACGTTTGGACAATGGCGAACTCGCACCACTTTTACCCGAACAACTATTGGCGTTAAAAAGTTATCTTGAAGAAATAAAAGTGGCAGGCACAAACATTGATTTATTTTCGCTTAATGCTGATGTAATCGACATTACAGCTGAAATATTCTATGACGGTAATTTACTTCAAAGTGACGTTGAAACCGCTATCAATACCGCTTTGTTGGCATTCAAGCAAAACGCAACGTTCAACGGTGTTGTCTTGAAAAATGATTTGATTGAAGTAATACGAAATGTCAACGGCGTGGACGATGTTTACTTTTCTGCATTAACAGGGAAAACATCTATCGGCAGTCCAACTGCGATTGTACGCCATTACGACACGTTATCGGGATATTTTGTTTACGCAACGGACTTTATGAATAGTTGGACATTTACACCACGTCACACATGATTTTTTGGAATATTAACATATCGTCACTTATCAAAGATTATTTAGGTCGTAAGTTTTTGCGAACTAAACAATATAATTGGCTTATGGCTTTGTTGTCGCCTTTACAAACAAGTGTGAATGAATATTCAACTTGGCGAAAAGAGCGTTTTTATATGATTAATATTACAGGTCAAGTCATCAGTTTAACAGGGTATTTGAACGACAAATTTGACTTCAATCAACGGCGTATTCACATTGTTACGGCTGTTGAAATTTTTGCAGGGATATGGGTTGGTTTGGAATCCGAAGTTGATATGTTTGTGAACGTAGGTTTGGAATCAGAAGACAACGGCATTTGGTTGGGTACTTTTATCGAACAAAATTTAGGCGATGATTTCATTGTTTATATCCCTGCCGATATAGCTTCTGATGTGGATAACATTAATCGTATCAAATCAGCCATTTATCAAGTGAAACTTGCAGGCAAAAAATTTAGTTTGGAGGTCATTTAAAAAACGCCCCCGACAACGTATTACACTCACTTATTTATTCCCCAACAAATAGTTGTATCGCTCCGAGGGCGCAATGCCCAGAGTGTAATATTTTGACTATTGTTGGGGACGACAAAGTTAATCATAAAGTAAAATTAAACAAACAAAATGAGTGATAAAAATATCGAATATGTAAGAAAAGAAACGTCATCGTTGGGAACGTTAATCATTAAACAAATTGACAAGAAAATTGCCAAAGAATTGATAATCAAAAATCATTATTCCCATAAGTGGAATGAAGGAGGTTTTGGAAGATACAATTACGGTGTTTTCCGTGAAGAAAGTCCCGAATATTGTTTGGGTGTTGCCGTTTATGGACTGATGAAAGTTCCAAAAGCAAACATCTTTACACACCCAAATCCCAATGGTTGGATTACAGAATTGAACCGCCTTTGGATTTCTGATGAACTCGGTAAAAATGCTGAAACAGTATTGATTGCAGCATCAATAAAATTACTTCGGAAAGATGACCCAAATATCGTTGCTGTTCAAAGTTTTGCGGACGGTCGCCTTGGTGTTGGAACAATCTATAAAGCTGCGAATTTTAAGTATTATGGCTTTCACAAAACCATATTTTGCCGAAACAAAAAGACAGGCGAAGTTGTACATCAACAGCTATTTACTAACAGTACAAGTACATACGGCTATTTAAAGAACAATATGCTGTACGTATTGGGCGATTATGAAACATTTAGAGTGAATACATATCGCTACATTTATCCATTAGACAAACATTTTAAGTTCTTCAAGAAAGAAGAACCATATCCTGTTTATCAGAAAGGGGAAGAACCGTTTAAGTGGGTGCGAAATCATACTGCTATTAAAAACAAAATGGTTGAATTGATATACACACTTAAAGATTAAATCCTGCCAAAACGGCAGAATGAAAAGTCATTTTTTGTTTTGCCGTTTTGGCATTTTTCGATTTGGCGAATATAACTTTCAAAAGGAAACGAAGACTTTTTGAAAGAAATTACGCTGTCCGAAATTCCCGAATTGGTCTATAACTCTAATGCGATTGAAAACTCTACGCTTACGTTGGAAGACACCGAAAAAATTCTTGCAGGAAGTGAACTTGACAGAAAAGTAAATGTTCGAGAAGTTTTTGAAGCTAAAAATTTGGCAAACATTACCGAAAATTTACTCAAAAAACAAGGGCGAAAACTGACCGTAAAACTAATTTTAGAGTTGCACAAAGCCTTGCTTACCAATATTGACGACACCATTGCAGGGCGTTTTAGGAGTGGCAAAGAATGGGTTCGTGTTGGCAATCATTTGGGAGCAAATCCAACATTTGTGCATAGTTTAATGCAGGAATTAACGGATACTTATAACACTAAGGAAGACCTCTATTTTTTAGATAAAATAGCGCACTTTCACGCAGAGTTTGAAACCATTCATCCTTTTGGCAACGGTAACGGACGACTTGGCAGAGTGTTGATTAATTTGCAACTAATGAACTACGGCTTACCTCCTATCATCATTCAAAATAAAAGCAAACATACCGAATACTACCCGTTGTTTAATAATTATCCTGCAACGATGAATTACAACGGTTTTAGCCAACTTTTTGCCTTACTTTTGCAAGAAGCGCTGCACAAACGAATTACAATGCTTACGGCAAAAAAGATAATTCCGCTTGCGATGTGGGCAAAACAAAACGAAATAAAAGGTAATATTGCAGCCAACAAAGCAAAACGCCAAACTATTCCTGCTTTTCGTTTGCGTGAAAAATGGGTGATTGATGAAAATTACCAGCAAAAATCGTAACCCCACCACATATCTACACTCATCACTCTAAATTCTTAATTTGTCAATCTTTCTCTTCAAAAACAATCTTCTTCGTGACTTTAATTTTCCGTTTGGCACGTTTTGGTCGTTTTTCTTCGCCGAGTAAAATGCCCCAAGGTTTTAGACTTTCAACGTGGTCGAAGATGATTTTTAAAATCGCTAACGCAGGAATACACAACAACATTCCCGAAATTCCCCATAATTGCTCGCCGACTAAAATTCCTAAAAACGAAAACAAAGCATTGATTTTTACCTTAGAGCCGACCACAAAAGGCAACACAATATTGGCATCAATAACATGTATAATTCCGTAACCTAAAATCACATACAAACACGTAATTGGCGTGTTGGTCGCAAAGGCAATAAAACATGAAATAAGCAATGAAACAAGTACGCCGATGTATGGAATGACGTTGAGCAAACCTGTCAAAATTCCTAACAGCAAAGCATATTTCACGCCCACAAGCGTAAGCATTCCGAACGTCAACAACGAAACAATCGTAATTTGAATACAAAGCCCGACAATATAACTTTTGGTCATCTGTCTGACTTCTGCAACAACTTCTTTTACTTTATGCTTGTGTTCTTCCTGAAAAACACGCACAATAAATCTATTCAAAATACGACGGTAATTCAAAATAAAAATGAAGAAGAAAATAAAGAAAAGTAAAAAGCCAAAACCGCTCGTAAAAATACCCACCGTAACACCCAAAATTTGCCCCGAAGACGATAAAAGTTGGTTCATTCCCATGTCTATATAGTTGATTTGCTCGTCCGAGTTAATCTGAAAGGTGCGACTAATCCACTCTTGAAGAACGTTGAATGTTTCGGAAAATTGAATTTGAAGTTGCGGAATATCGTTCTTAAAATCAGCTAATTGCGAACTAAAAAAATAACCAGCTCCCCAAAAACCTAAAAGCACGACAGCTACAGAAGAAAGCGTTGAAATACCTCGTGAAAAGCGTAATTTTCGTTCTAAAAAATTCGCAAAAGGCAAAAACAAAAAAGCAAAAAGCAACGCCAAGAAAAAGGGAGCGATGATTGTTTGTCCAGCCCATAAAATATACGATAATGCAAGAATGCTCAGTAATGCGAGTGGCAATTTTACCACAAATGGGAGTTTAATTTCATTCATTTTCTTCGTTTTTATTAAAATTAAAGAAATTGCTAACACTTTCGACCAGATTTTTGAGTTTGCCCTCGCTATAAATCAACGATGTCACGAGTAATTCAACAATTAAAGGCGACATTTTATTTCTCAAAAAACTATCTTTTTTAAAGATAAAACGTCTAAAAATAAAGCTAAACCCTGTAATTAAAAGCGGTTTGGGCAAAACAGATGTTGGTTCGGAATCGGCATCATCAACTTCTTCGCCGTAAATTTTAAGTTTTAAATCCGCAACATTTTCTTGAATATATATTAATGACTGCTCGATTTCGACTTTCATTTGTGCTTGTTCTTCGTCTAATTCGGCAATGCTTTGGTGTGTTTTAGAAATATTTTTCAGAATGGCATTTTGAACATTTTTCTTTTTAAATTTAATGAAAATCAAATAAATAATTAAAATCAGTACATAAAATCCTGCGACAATCAGATAACCCAAACTTGGTTTTCCGAGCTGTTCGCCAATCAACTGCGCCACGCCGAAATTAACAAAAAACAAAATCAATAACGCCAAAATAGCGATAATGGCGAGGTTAATTCCCGAAGCAATGATATTCGTCGTTCGTTCGTAAATTTCCAACTGAACGGCCTTAATATTAGACTTTACAAACGTCTGTACGTTCGTTGTCAAATCTTCCGTGATTTGCCTAAATGTGGCTTGCTTTTCGTTCGACATTATTCTTTCGATAGATTTTCACTCAAATCGGTTTTCACTTTGGTCGCTCTTTCTTTTAAATCACCGATAATTTCTTCGCCTTTTTTGCTAACATCTGCCAAAAAATCATCTAATTTGTCGTCCAAGCCGTCCAAAGAATCTTTGATTTTAGCACGTGTTTTTGAACCTTTATCGGGCGCAAGTAAAATACCAATAGCAACGCCAATTGCGCCTGCTGCCAATAATCCCAAAACTGTTTTCGTTGACTTATCCATGTTTTTGTGTTTTAAATAAGTCACTAAATTACGTAATTTTATTCGTCTTTTACTTTTTGTCGTTGAAAAACCATTATTTTTGGTAACGAAATTAAATGAGAAATTTATTTCAGTATATGATAAAAAATATTTTACCACATAGCAACATAGGTTTTATTACACAAGTCTTGCATAGATTACCTTCGGTAAAACACATAGCGCAGACTGAATGCGACCGAAGTCAACGAATTACCTATGTTTTGCCAAAGGCGAACTATGTCGTATTTTCTTTATCAACTTACATTATCTTCTATGAAGTTCTATGTACCTATGTGGTCATTGAGTCAATCATAATGTCATTGATGAGTACAAAAAACAACAAAATTATCTTATATGAAAGTTTTTAAATTTGGTGGCGCATCGGTGAAAGATGCTGATGCAGTTAGAAATGTAGCGGAAATTTTAAAGCGTTTTTCTAAAGAACGATTACTTGTTGTCATTTCGGCTATGGGAAAAACAACCAATGCGCTCGAAACGGTAGTTCAAGCATGGAAAAACCAACAAAAATCGACATTTGATACCGCTGTCCAAACGCTTAAAACGTATCATTTTGAAATCATCGCAGATTTGTTTGAAAGCAACGATATTGAAATAAATCGTGAAATTCAATTAATTATTGCGGAAATAGAACAAAAATACAAACAACCGTTTTCGGACAATTACGATTTTGAGTACGATCAAATTGTGAGTTTGGGCGAAATTATCAGCACCAAAATTGTCGCTGCGTATTTACAAGCGTTAAATCAAGATGTGCTTTGGGCTGATGCACGACAACTCATTCGCACCGACCGAACATTTAGAAACGGAGATGTAGCGTGGCAAGAAACAGAAAAATTAATTGGGGATTTTCTGCAAAAACATTCCGAACAAATTATTATTACGCAAGGATTTATCGGTCACACACCTGAAAATTTGACCACAACATTAGGGCGTGAAGGCTCGGATTATACCGCAGGAATTTTAGCTTATTGCACGAACGCCGACGATGTGACGATTTGGAAAGACGTGCCTGGGATGTTAAATGCCGACCCGAAATATTTTGAAAACACGGTCAAATTAAATCAAATTTCGTACAAAGAGGCGATT
Organism: Crocinitomicaceae bacterium; assembly: GCA_035445045.1. Classification (GTDB taxonomy): domain Bacteria; phylum Bacteroidota; class Bacteroidia; order Flavobacteriales_D; family Crocinitomicaceae; genus 40-80. The sequence goes on from DAOMPZ010000025.1 coordinate 6,458, forward strand.
GAATTGGCGTATTATGGCGCATCGGTTATTCACCCGAAAACGCTAAAACCGCTTCAAAATAAATCCATTCCGTTATTTGTAAAATCGTTTCTTTCGCCCGATGAAGACGGAACAACTATCCATCAAAACACAGGCAACGACGACAAAATAACATCGTATATTTTCAAGAAAAATCAAACCCTAATTTCCGTTATGCCAACTGATTTTTCGTTCATTGCGGAAAGTAATTTGCAAACGATTTTTCAATGTTTAACACAGGAAAATGTGACGATTAATTTAATGCAAAATTCGGCTGTAAGTTTTTCATTTTTAGTCGATGCGGAAAAAGTTAATGTTGAAAAGTTAATTGGTTCGCTGTCCAAACATTTTAAAGTCAGATACAACGAAAATTTAGAATTGGTCACTATCCGACATTATAACGACACGATAATCAAAGAGATTACAAGCGGAAAAACGCAATTAATGACACAATCCGACAGGCAAACAATTAGAATTGTATTGAAATAGAGCGTGTTTAGAACGTGAGAAATAGAAATTAATTGATTTTAATCTCTTGCGTTGTTCCACTTTCGGAATCAGTCGCTTTCGCTTTTCCTTTGGACACCTTTATATCGCTGTATTTGCAAGGGAAAATTTCTTTTCCGCTTGTGTCGAATAATCCAAGAAGTCCGTTGTTTGAAACAAGAAAATAACCAATTTTTCCATCAAAAGTGATTTCAATCCATTCGTATTCGGGCTTGATGATTAGCGTTCCATTTTGATTGTAAACACCTTGTTGGTCGTTTTTTACAACGGTAAGATAATGTTCTCCATTTATCGTGTTGTCGTGTGAATAAACATTGTCATAAATAGGCGGAATAATTTCTTTGTTTAAAAAAGTGTTCCACATTCCATATTGATGATTGCCGTTCGAAACGAAAAACAATTTTTGGGAGGGTTGTTTATTCATTTCATCAAAAAAACTCATTTCGTCTATTGTGATGCTCATATATTGTGTTGGAATAGCTAAAGAGCTTATAATTCCTTGTTTTGTAAACTCAAAATAGCTAACTCCATGCTGTCCGTCGTTCTCAAGGAAAACAAAATTTCTAAAATCCCACTCCCAATAAACTTCGTCAAATTGAACAGGAATTATTTCTGCGCCCGAATTTAAGTCAATCCAACCTTTTTTTCCGTCAAGAGAAACGAGTACAATCTTCGCTTGCGCATCAAAATCCATTAACTCATACAGAAACTCTAGCGAGTTATAAACGGGTGAAACGAGTTCAACTTGTTTTTTCAAATCCCAAACGCCGTATTTCCCGTCCTTAACAAGTGTAATCCATCGGTCGTAAGGTTCTAACTCCATGCCTAAATAAACTTGGTCATAAATAGCTGGAATAATTTCTTTTTTTAGACGAATATCATACCACCCAACTTTTTCGCCTTTCCACACTTCAACAAAAGGCTCTATTTCAGCTTCATTGTAAGCAATTTTATCATAACCGACAGGAACGAGGATATTTCCATTTTTGTCCAAAAGGCGTACTTCATTTTCTGCCTTGATAAGAATTTGTTCTTCGTCCAAAATGTAAAATTCCTCGTCTATTTCGTCGTAATCATACTTCAAGGGAACGATTTCTTTACCTATTCTGTTAATCAAACCCCATTTATTGTCAATTGCCACCCGTGCAACTTGAAACATCGTTTCCGCCTCATCGTATTTGAACTCCGTAATAGGCTTTCCTTTCGTATCAATAAAACCGTATTTCAAACCGTCTTTGGAAACAGCAGCAACGCCTCCCCAAAAATCGTCAGCGTCCGCAAATTGTTGTGCAAAAGCTGTTTTTCCACTTCGGTTAATATATTCCCATTTTCCATTCAGATATACCTTTGCCAAATCGTATCGAAAATTTCCAACACGCTCATATTTAGCAGGTACAGCGTATTCATTTTTTGAATTTAAAAATCCCCATTTTCCGTTTTCTTTGACCGCAAGACGTGCATTTTTGTTTATTTTCCCCCAATAATTCCACTCATAATTAGGTAATAAAATTTCTTGGTATTTCAAAGGCAAGCGAATTTTCCCGCTAGCATCTGAAAAACCATATAAACTGTCCTTTTTCAAAAGAATGGTATTTGCGCCCAATATATCAATAAAGTCGTACATTACGTTAATCGTTTCTTTTCCGCTTAGATTAACAATTCCGTATTTTTTACCAATGCGCACCATTACTAATTCGCCTTTTCGATTTATCATTTCATCATAAATTGGAACGGTTATCACTTTTTTGGCTTTCGGGTCAAATACGCCCCATTTGTTGTTTTTTTGGAAAAAATAACAAGTCAAAGAACTCCAAGATGTTTGTATTTTATCATTATCTATTGGTAAAACTTCATTTCCTTCTAAGTCGAGAAGACCGTATTTTTCATTTAGTTGAACCTTTACTAAGTTGTTGTTAAATTCGATTATTGCATCGTATTTTAGCGGTATTATCTCTTTTCCTTTTTCATCTAACAATCCGAATTTTTTGTTTTGACCAACAATAAATAGTGGAGTAATTGGATTCCGTTCGATGCGCCATTCATCGTACTTACACGGAATAATTGTATCGCCTTTTTCATTAACAAATCCATATTTATCCTCACATTTAATAGGTTTTAGCGATTGCGCCGAAACGTCCGAAAAGAAACTTCCTGAAAGGATAAACAACGTCAAAAAAGATATGAAATTTTTGGCGTTTAAAAAACGAAATGCGTTAATTTTAGACATGGCTTTTAAATTTTAACAACAAATATACATATTTTCTTTTACGGAAAATGTTAAACTTCTCTGAGCTTAATTTTATTCTCTTATTCGTGAAATATTTGTAAAAACGATAAAATTATTTCTCAAACTACACCCTATTTCAAAAATAATACTTAAATTTCAGCACCTAATTTGAAATTGTGCGCATACTTTTGACTTTTATAGTAGTTGTTTTCTTCGCTCCGATCGTGGTGTTCGGGCAAGATATACATTGGTCACAATTCAATGATAATCCGATATTTCAAAACCCTGCAAACAGCGGTCGTTTCAACGGTTCGTATCGTTTTTATGCAAATTACCGTGACCAATGGCGTAGCGTAACCGTTCCTTTTTCGACTTTTTCGGTCTCAGCAGACACCAAGATTGAAAAAGTGCGTGGCTTAGGTTTGGGAATGTTGTTATTTCACGATGTCGCAGGCGATGGACGTTTCCGAACGGTAGAATTACAAGTTTCGCCGTCATATAATATCAAAATGGATTCGGATTCGATTCATAATTTACGTTTTGGCTTGCAATTAGGCTTTAATTACCGCCAAATGGTGTACGATAATTATTATTGGGATAGCCAATTTGACGGCGTTCAGTACAATCCTGCGTTGCCGACGAATGAAACGTTTCAGACGCAAAAAAAGATGAATTTTTCGACAGGTATCGGAATGGTTTACGAATGGTCAATCAGTGAACGCAAACGCATTGTCGCAGGTGTTGGATTATTTAACATAAATGCACCAAATCAAGGATTTATGGGGCAAGTAATTAAGCGTGACAGACGTGTGAATTTCTTTGCACAAGGTCAATTTAAAATTCACGATGATTGGGACATTATGCCAACGATGCAATTAAATTTTCAAGGAACGTACAACGAAATTATCTTCGGCTCAAATGTCCGCTATATTTTTCAAGAAAGATTGGATAAATACCTTGCTTTTTACGCTGGTGGATTCTTCCGAAACAAAGATTCGGGCTATATTTCCGTTGGCGCAGATTACAAAAATTGGTTCGCAGGAATTAGTTACGACTTAAACTTTTCAAAGTTAGTTCCTGCCAGTCAGGTGCGTGGCGGAATTGAATTTAGTTTGCGTTATATCATCAATAAAATCAAACCTAAAAACATTTATCACCGAGTATGTCCCGATTATATTTGATTTTAATTGTTCTGTTTTCGACTTCTTTTGCGTTCGGTCAAAAGGATTTAGATGCACTTATGAAAGCGGCAAAAGGGCAATTTGTGAAAGGCGATTTTGTCTATGCGCTGTCGTTTTACGAGCGAGCGATGAATGTGGATTCTAACAATGTAAATGTTCTTTGGGAATATGCCGAAACGCTTCGTGCGTACAAAGATTATCGCAAAGCGGAATATTATTACGGTAAAGTTTACGAGCGTGAAAACACGAAATTATTTCCCGAAAGTATTTTATATTACGGATTGATGCAAAAGCAAAACG
>DAOMPZ010000025.1:10700-22990 GCA_035445045.1 Crocinitomicaceae bacterium
CAAATATGAACAAGCGTTAAAAACGTTCAAAGAAGCTTCTCGAAAATACAGTAAGGAAAAGAAAAGTTACCGTTATCTGAAAGCCAAAAAAGAAATCGAATCGACAACATGGGCGATTGCCAACGCAAAATATGAAGACCACGTACGCATGGATTTATTGCCAAACGAGGTCAACACGCCAAATTCCGAATTTGGACACATTATTTATGACAACAAATTGTATTTCTCTTCACTGCGAGGCGACTCCATTTCGGACAACGAAGAAATTTATGCAACGACCTACAAAACAAAAATTTACACTTCCGAATTAAAAGACGAAAAATACAGTCCAGACACACTCATTAGTGAATTTTCTTTTGATAAGTTAAGCACAGGAAACGGCTCTTTTTCCTTAGACGGAAAGCGTTATTATTTCAGTATTTGTAGCGATAAAAACTTTAAATATCAATGTAAAATTGCTGTGGCAACAGTCGAAAACGGAAAATTCACAGACATTGACACACTTGGCGACATTATTAATTTTGTCGATGTCAACACGACCATGCCTTGTATTGCTAATCTTGACGGAAAAGAAGTGTTGTTTTTCTCGTCCAATCGAGAAAATAACAACAAAATGGACATCTTTTACAGCTATATTAAAGACGGAAATCAATACGGAAAAGCGCATAATTTGGAAATTGTCAACAGCATTGATGATGAAATCACACCTTTTTGGGACGATAAACAACAACGTTTGTATTTTTCCTCGAATTGGCATGACGGTTTTGGCGGATTTGACGTTTTTTACACTAAATATGAAAACGAAAATTTTACCGCTCCTGTGAATGCTGGTAAGCCAACTAATTCGCCTGCGAACGATAATTATTTTTTCAAATACAGCGACTCTTCGTATGTTTCGAGTAATCGCATGGGGGTGAATTACAGCAAAAACCCAACGTGTTGCAGTGATATTTTTGTGATGTATTCGCCAATCCGTTATGTCAAAACCGAAAAAGAAACTTTGGAAGATTTGAACAAACGTTTACCTGTGGTTTTATATTTTCACAACGATTGGCCAAATCCGAAAACAACCAGTCCAACCACAAAAATTAATTACATTGACAATTACCACGATTACCGTGCTTTGTTACCAACGTACAAAACCGAATATTCCAAAGGTTTGGCAGGCGATAAAGCAGACGAAGCAAAAGAGGATATTGAAAGTTTCTTTGTCGAATATGTTGACCAAGGTGTGAAAGATTTGGAGCTTTTCCGTGATGCTATGCTCGTCGAATTGGACAAGGGAATTTCCTTAGAACTGACAATCAAAGGGTTTGCAAGTCCTTTGGCAAAAACGGACTACAACGTTAATTTGACAAAACGAAGAATACAATCGTTAAAAAACTACTTGAATCAATACGGTGGCGGCATTTTTCAAAAATACATGGACGGAACGGCTGCGAATGGTGCGTTTATTCGATTTAAAGATATTCCTTTTGGTGAATACACGTCAGATACGATTGTGAGTGATAATTTCTATGATGTTCAGAAATCGGTTTATTCTCGCTCGGCATCACGTGAACGTCGAATTGAAATTCAAAGTGTGAGTATTATTTCCAAAGATTCGTCCAACGTGATTGATAGCGATATGCCCATTCGCCACCTCGGAAAAATTGCAAAAGGCGAAATCATCAAAGTACCATTCAAAATTACAAATGTCAGTGAGCAAGTTGTTAATTTCCAAAAAGCCGACATCGACTGTGACTGTATCAAATTAACGTATTCCAAAGACATGTTAAAACCCAACGAAACTGCCGAAGTTACGATTATCCTTGACACCAAAAATTTGTCGGGCAATGTCGTTCAAGCCGTCAATTTAACAACGATAGAATCCAATTTAAAAGAAAAAATTGTGATTACGGCTGAGATTATGCCATAGGAAATTCAACAGCAATCAACCTTTCTATTTTCTGCCCATTAAATTCATCAAATACAAAGTAATCGTTTTGGTGTATCGTTTTTTCATTCATTGTTTTTGGATTTTGAATACATATTGATGCGAGGCGGTAATTTTTTAATTTGTTTCAAAAATAGGGAATAAATGTAAATGTTTACTGTACCGACACAAAAACATTTATGGTAATTTTAGCTACTTTTGTCATTCAAATTCAAACGTATGTCAACAAAATTAAGTGTCAACATCAATAAAATCGCAACGATACGCAATGCTCGTGGCGGAAATACGCCGAATGTCGTGCAGGTAGCAATCGACTGCGAACGTTTTGGCGCAGACGGAATTACCGTGCATCCACGCCCCGACGAACGTCACATTACAACCAAAGATGTCTATGATTTAAAAAACGTTGTGACAACTGAATTTAACATTGAAGGTTATCCTGATGCTCGCTTTATGCAAATGATTGCAGAAATTCGCCCTGCGCAAGCGACGTTAGTTCCCGACCCACCACACGTATTGACTTCTAATGCAGGTTGGAACACGAAAGAAAAACTCAACCAACTGTCGGAAATTATTGCAAAAATCAAAGATTTAGGCGTACGCACCTCGATTTTCATTGAGCCCGATTTGGAGCTTTTGGATTATGCCCAAAAAACAGGAACAGACCGCATTGAATTTTACACAGGCCCTTTTGCTGAAGATTATCCATACAATCCCGAAAAGGCAGTTTTAGCATTTACAAAAGCTGCTATTCATGCACATAATCTTGGTTTGGGCATCAACGCAGGACACGATTTATCTTTGGAAAATTTAAAATTCTTCAAACAAAACATGCCTAATTTAGCCGAAGTATCTATCGGTCACGCTTTAATTTCCGATGCGCTTTATTTGGGTTTGGAAAATACCATTCAGCGGTATAAATTTTTGTTGCAGGATTAGAGCGAAATTTTTTAAAATTTGAGTCGTAATAAAAAAGGCTGTCCTTTCGGACAGCCTTTTCAATTCCGTGGAATTTATTTTTATTTCGTTACCTCTAATTTCTTAGTTACTACGCCACTATTTGTAGTGATGATAACTGTATAGAAACCGTTAGAAAGTTCTGAAACATTCATTTGATAGCTCATTGTGTGATTTGGCGAAACACGGTAAACAACTTTTCCTAAGTTATCAACTACGGTAATTTCTGTCATTTCTACACTTGCATCTAATGTTACAACTGATGAAGTTGGGTTTGGATACATTGCAATTCTGTTTGCATTTGCAACATCTTTGACACTTACTTCATTACAAGTAACTTCAACTTGTTTTTCAACTTCACCACAAGCATTTTTAACTTTTACCGTTACGGTATAAGTTCCTTCGTTCTCATACTCGTGTGAAGTGAACGCTGTTGTTGTCGTTGCAGTATTGTTATCTCCGAAGTTCCATTCATACGAAGTCGCTCCAGCAACACCAGTAACACCAAAGTCAAATGCACACACATCATTCGTTGCAGACAATGAACCTGCCGTTGGTAATGGGTTTGTTGTTACTACAACTGTATCTTTAGCGATACAACCATTTGCATTAGTAACAGTAACGCTGTATGTTCCTGCTGTTGTCACAGCTAATGTTTGTGCTGTTGAATTATCAGACCACGTAAACGTTGAACCTGTATTTTGTGCATCTAAGGTTAAAGTTGCTCCTGCACAAATTGCTGTGTCAAGACCTAAATTAACAATCGGCAACGCATTTATAGTAACTACAATTGTATCTTTACCGATACAACCATTTGCATTTTCAACGATAACGCTATATTCTCCTGTTGCTGTAACTGCCAACGTTTGTGCTGATGAGTTATCAGACCACGTAAACGTTGCGCCTGTGTTTTGTGCATTTAACGTTACTGTGTTTCCTGCACAAATTACCGTATCTAAGCCTAAATTAACAACAGGCAACGCATTAATAGAAACATTAATAGCATCAGTTCCGATACAACCATTTGCATCTTCAACCGTAACATTGTACGTTCCTGCTGTTGTTACAGCAAATGTTTGTGCTGTTGAATTATCAGACCACGTAAACGTTGAACCTGTATTTTGTGCATCTAAGGTTAAAGTTGAACCTGTACAGATTGCTGTATCTAAGCCTAAATTAACAACAGGTAACGCATTTTCAGTAATTACAACTGTATCTTTCGCTGTACAACCGTTACTTAACGCTACAACTACTGAATATGTACCTGCTGTATCTGCAACCAATGTTTGATTCGTAGAACCGTCAGACCAAGTGTATGTTACATCTGTGAATGTTCCTGCATCTAATGTTTTCGTATATGCTGTTCCTACACAATAAGCGTCATCTGCACCTAAGTTTACAACAAAATTAGGATTACACAAAATATTTACGGTGTAATCGTGGACTTCGCCGTAAGAAGCATTACCTGCATCAAGCGGTGGCGAACACGCATCTGTTATTGGAGCTAAAGATACTCCATCAATATAGTTATACGCTAACATTACTCTCATTCTGTGACTTCCTAAGGTTGCTCCCGAAGGAATTGAAATAGAAACTGTTCCAGCAGCATTTACGGAGAGATTAGTACCTGCCATTTCTGAACTTTCAAACACACCGTTGTCGTTAAAATCAATCCAGACCGTTGCACCTTGTGCATAAATTGCATTTGATGAAATATATGCTGAATACGTATTATTTGCATATACATCAACAGACTCTGTTGTTCGGTCGTCATAACTATTTGTTGAACATCCTGTTCCGAAATCATTGATTTCAGTTCCGTTTTCACCTGTCAACATAAAGTCGTTAATTCCTACAAATTCTCCAGCTCCTAAATCTTGACAACCATACGTATAAACAGGTTCACAATAACATTCTGTTGGTGCTTTCGCTACTACTGTAACAACATTTGACGAATCTTTTTCCCCCGAAATCGCACAACTAACAAAGTATCTGAAATCGGTTGATGCTGTTATTCCCCCAACAAGTGTATAATCAGATGTTGTTGCTCCTGCGATATTTGTCCATGTGTTTTCTCCTACAGGAGAAGATTGCCAAATACTTGTAAGTGATGTTGCTGGTCCTGAATTACCCGAAACACTCAAATCAAAATCAGAACCACCACAAATTGTTGCACTCGATGCCGTCGCTGCTCCTCCAGTAACCAAGTTACACGATGGCATTTGGAAAATCTCTACGGTGTAATCCTCTGTTTCTCCAAATTCTTCCATAGCAGTCGGGTCAATTGGATTGTTACTTCCTCTAAAGGCCATTCTAACACGCATCGTATAATTACCTGGTGTTGCTGATGAAGGTACAGTAAAGTTAAAACTACCTGTTCCACCGCTAAAGCCACCACCGTTTGTACTTGCGATTTCTTCGCTATTAGCAAAAACACCGTCATTGTCATAATCAATCCACGCGCTGATGTTTTGCTCTGTAGAAAAATCATTTCCACTATTCATAAAGTTTGTTGAAATCTCAAATAAATAAGTAGAGTCAATTGCTAAATTAGGAATAGTTGTCGTACTTGTGTGATTCTCATAATTATAAGATGTACAACTAGAAGTATTATCTAATGTCTTTGTTACACCAGCTAAACGAACATTGTTAATATTCATGCCATACAGACACAAATTGTCGGAATAATAACATTCTGTTGGGTTGGTATTTATTGCCACTGAAACAACGGAAGAGATGTCTGAGTCACCAGTAAATGAACATGTTGCAACAAAGCGGAAATCTGTATTTTGAGAAATACCACCCACAAGATTATACGTTGTTGCGATTGTTGTTGCTACATCATTCCAATTTGTTCCGTCTGTGGAAGACTGCCATGTGCCTGTTAAACCGTCTAAGTTTGGTAAGGAAGCATAGTTCTCTAATGCAAAATCAAAACCTGGACAAATGAAAGATGTTGCGTTGATTATTCCTGCGCTGTAAAGTCCCGAACAATTTGGTTTAGGCAATACTTCAACCATGTAATCTTCTGTTTCACCAAAAGACATATTAACATCATTAGCATTTGTAGGAGTACAAGGGTCTGTTATCGGAGCTCCATAGGTACTGTTGTAATTATAGGCTAACATCACTCTCATTCTGTGAAGACCTAGAGGCACTCCTGCAGGAATTGTAAGTGAGAGTGTTCCATAATCTCCCATATTCACATCACCAACACGCTCCGTAGCATTGTCAAACACACCGTCATCATTAAAGTCAATCCATGCCGCTACTCCTTGCGCGTAATTTGCACCAGAATAAACTTGCGCTGAATACGTGCTGTTTGGATAAATTTGAACAGATGAATACGTTCTGTCATCATAACCAGTTGAACATCCCGTCCCGTATTCGGTAATCGAAGTTCCATTCTCACCTGAAAGTATAAAATCTTCGATATACATTCCTCCCGCACAAGCAGTATTATAACTTGGTGTACAATACTGTCCGTAGGCTACTTGTTGCATAAATCCTGCAACGACTAAAAGACCAAATTTCAAAACATGGTCTTTCCAATGAATAATAATTTTTTTCATTAAAATAAAAATTAGTTTTTCCTACTCGTTAGGCTTTTCAGATTACGCCCCGTTTTTGTGGTTTTCAGCTACCATGGTTTTTGCAAAAATAATATTTAATTTTATATAAAAGTTAATTTTTAAATTGCTAATTAGTAATTTATTGTAATAATTTTTAGGACTAAAAAATTAACAAAAGGATTTTCTAAATTCTTATTCTTAACTGCACCGTAATATCTGATTTAACTTTTCCGTTGATTGTTTCTGCGCCCGAACCGATTGTTTTGCGGTTGGAATAGAAAAATTGACCGTATTTGAGCCACAAGTCAAAGCGTTTCAAAAATGAGTAGCGCAACAGCAAATACGCTCGTGTTCCCTCGTAATAATAGGACGGAATGGAGAACGTGTAAAGTGCGTTTGCCTCAAACGAATAAATGCGTGAGTAATACGAATCTGTATCAAACATAGCAAAACGTGCCGTCACGTCCAACGGGAAACTTTTGGGTTTAAAAATAATGTCTTGTTGCAACAACAAACCGTTATTTTTTCCACGAGTTGGCGTGTGATAGCGCACATATTCTGCACGGCTAGCAATTTTGATGTTGTCCGTTACTTGGTACGAGAAATTCAAGCGGAAATTTTGCTGATTTTCAGTTTCAAGCTGTGTAATTGAGCCGTCTTCCATTGCGGAAGAATTCACTTGCTTAACTTGCTGGCGAAAACGTGCATACACTTCCATTTTGCGTGTCGGTTTGTAATTGACTTGGTATAAAAATTCGTGTCCAAACGAGGGCGCATCAGCTTTGGACGACAACCATTTGCGCTGAAAAATATCCAAATAACTGCTCATGCGCCACGCATCAGTTAGTTTGACATTCAAACCGATGTAAATTCCCTCTTCGTTTTGTGTCGTACTCCATTCGCTCATGGCGTTGTTGTAAAACGTGCTGTAACCTCGTGAAAAATTGCGGTAAAAAGCACTTAATGTTGCCCGTGAGTCGATTGCCAAAAGCAAACCTTGAATCAATGCAAACTGACCACCGTGTCCTGCCGAGGAAACTTCTCCAAAAATGTTGATATTACGCCAAACATAGTTGTAATCAGCACTTAAACTAACTTTCTGCGTTCCCCGAAAATCATATTGATTATACGGTCGAATTGTTTTGTCATATACTTGGTCATAGGCTTGATAAACAGCCGCTACACCTACATTGAAATTGCGTTTTTCGTATTTTAAATTTGCTCCCGAAATGATTTCACTAACTGAATTTCGTTTGGCAATTTCCGAAGTGGTACGATGCATTCCTGTCAAATCAATAGACGTAACCAATCCTAAATCTTGTTCCGAAAGCGTGTCTGAAAATGTGCGCCCACTCATTTTTTTGAACGAACCGAACAGCAACAAACTGAACTTTTTATAACCCAAAACCGTTGCTGCACCACGTAGAAAACGAGCCTCGTCTGATGAATTATATGCTTTTATCGGCAAGGCGGTACGCTTGATATTCGTCACGTCTGCTGTTTTGCGAAAGGCGTAACCTGTCCATAAATTCAGTCCTTGTCCAATTTGCACTTGGTAATCGCCGATAACGGCTGTTCGCAGGTATTTTCCACCGTTATAATAGGCATGAAAAGCGTAAAAATCAAAGCCGTTTTTTTGTGCGCCTCGAAAAAATTGTTCGCCAGGGTCTTTTTCTGCCGTAAAACCAATACTGATGTTATTTCGATAGGTAAAACGCATTCGGGAATAGTATTTATCGGGGTTTCCGTAATAATACTTACTCGACTGCTGTTTTTCTTCGAGCGACACGTTATCGTAACCGCTTTTGTGTTCGGGAGTTCGTTGATAACGCAAAAACCAATCAAATTTTCCGAATTTCATTACTTCTTTGAATGTAAAATGTGCTTGATCCAAACGGTCGTCCACAGTAATAAAGGGCAAAACCAAACGAATGGTGTTCATGTCCCAAAATTTAAGCGACTGCAATTCGTAAATGGTTATCAACTTTCCAAAACGCTTGACGTGTAGCAACAAATCATTAATCTGAATGTCGGTGAGTAGCATCAAGGCACGTAAATCGTCTGCTTTGGCGTTATTGAGGTTGATTTTTCGGTCGTAATAGTAATTCAAAACATCTATAACATCGGTCAAGTCGATTTCTTCTTCTTCCATTTGTTCCGAGATAAACTCAATACGACTTTGGATAATCTCTTCCTGTGTCTGCGCAAAAAGTGTACTTGTCGTCAGCAGAAAGACAACCGAAACGATAAGCTGATATGCTCGTTTTGCAATCATTCTTTCGTTTTTGACTTGAAATCAAACGTCAACCCAATGTGTGGCGACCAGCCTAGATGTTGTCGCCAAGAAGAACCTGCGTCTAATTTTAATCCTATCGGGAATTGATAACCAATTCCAAAGGCAATTTCGGGCGGATTGTATGCTGCGCCCACACGTAAAAAGAAACGATTAACCAATTGATAGTCAACACCCAAACGAGGACGGATTTTAGACCGTATTTCTTTTTCGACTTCTAAATTAACCGCTACCAATTTGGAAATTTCATACCGCACACCCAAGCGAAAAAACGTTCCGAAACGGTCATCAGGCAAGCGTGAAATATGCGCTCGGTTTAAGTTCATCACGCTAAAACCAAGATTTAATTTGTTTGTAATCTTCGCAAGCAAGCCAAATTCAGCCATTAGCGTTCCGACATAATCGTAATTCTGCACCCGAATATCTTGATAATTCAACTGAACGCCCATCGCAATTTTTTCGTGTAATTTCAAGGCATAACCTACACCAAAACGATTCGTGCGATATGTTTTATACCCAAACGACTGTACACCAACCGACAAAACGCCAACTTTCAACGGTTGTACGTAAACAAGTGCTTGTGTTTGTAATTCTTTGAGTAAATAGCGGTTTTCATAACTTGCTCCAACCGACACATTTTGCTGATAACCCAACGCACCAGCATTGTGAAAATAACTCCACGTATCGACATCAGCCACCACGGCATTCGCCATAGAATTGGATCGTGCGCCAATCGGCGACCACCCTTGACCTTGTGCTGTTATCGCTATAAAAACAAAAAGTAAAAAAACACTTTTCCTTATCATGCGAGTAAAATTAATCGAATTTTTTTTAAGTCTATTGATTTTCTTTGAAAAAATAAACTTTTATCCTAAATTTAGACATAAAAAAAGAGGTTAAAAATTTCAACCTCTTTTCTATTTTTATCTCAACAATGTGATATGTCCTGTTTTTGTTATACGGTCATCAACACCTTTTTTCTTAATCGTGATTTTCCAGACATACGTTCCATCTTGACACATTTGACCTCCACTTCCTTTGTAAGTTCCGTCCCAACCGTAATTAATATCATGTGATTCAAATATTAGTTCTCCCCAACGGTTGAAAATTAACAACTCATATTCAAAGTTATCAAATCCTTCTGCGATAACTGGTTTGAACACGTTGTTAAATTGGTCTCCATCAGGTGTAAACGTATTTGGCACATAAAATACAACGTCTTCTTGCATTTTAATAACAATTCTCGCTGTATCTGTACAACCATCATCATTTTTAGCTACCAACACAACAGTATGATTGCGAATTAACGTTGGGTCGTACGTATATTTCGGATTTGTTTTCGTACTGTATCCTGTTTCATCACCAAAATACCATTCATAAGACGTTGCATTTTGCGATTGATTACTAAAGAACACCTCATTCATCACATTTGTTATTTCGTATGTAGAAGAAACAAACGCTGCTGTTGGTGTTGGTTTTACACAGATGTAATCTGTCATTACCATACTAATCGTACATGTTCCATTGCTTGCAGAGAACGTTACATCATAGCAACCTTCTTTTTCATAATCGTGATATGGATTTTTAGCTGTTGACGTTGTTCCGTCTCCAAAATCCCAGAAGTACGATGTTCCGCCTGTTGAATTATTTGTAAACTGAATATGTAATGGTGCACAACCTGTTGTAGTGTCCGCTGTAAATGCTACTACTGGAGCATCAAGAACGTGAACCGTTACGAAATCCGTGTTTTGACAACCATTTGCATCAATTCCTGTTACAGAATATGTTGTAGTCGTATCTAGAATAAATGGAGTTCCGTCAACTGCACCACCACTCCAAGTGTATGTCAATGCTCCTGTCGCTGCTAAGATAACAGGTGTTCCTTTACAAATGTATTGGTCAACCCCTGCGTCAACAACTGGAAGTGGGTTAATTGTTACCACAACAGAATCTGTTGATGAACACCCATTTGTTGTTCCTGTTACAACATACGTTGTTGTCGAAGTCGGCATTGCAGAAACACTTGCCCCCGTCGTTGCGTTTAATCCTGCTGATGGCGACCATACATAAGAGTCAGCACCGCTAACTGTTAATGTTGTTGTTTCGCCTAAACAAACCGCTACATTCGGGCTTGTCGTTAATACAGGGATTGGTTTGATAGTAACCGTTGCTGAGCTTGTTCCTGTACAACCATTTGCATCAGTTCCCGTTACTGTATAAGTTGTTGTTGTCGCTGGTGTAGCCGTAACATTAGCTCCTGTCGTTCCGCTCAATCCTGTTGATGGAGACCATTGGTAACTTACAGCTCCACTCGCAGCTAAGTTTACAGGCGTTCCTTGACAAACTAAACTTGCTTGTGGCGTTACTGAAACCGCAGGCTGTGCATTTACCGTAACGACTACATTTACAGGTGTTCCCGAACATGAACCTAATGTAGGTGTAATTGTATAAGTTACTGTTCCACCTGTCAAAGAAGTTAATGTTTGTTGAATCGTATTACCGTTTCCATTTGTCGCTCCTGTTACACCGCTTGCAACTACTGTCCAAGCAAATGTAGTTCCCGTAATATTCGCTGATAACGGAATATTAGTTGCATCGCCCGAACAAATAGATGACGGTTGTATTGGATTTACTGTTGGCGTAGGATTTACCGTTATTGTTTCATTAACTGCATCGCTTACACAACCGTTTAATGTTGCTGTAATTGTATAAACAGTTGTTCCAGCAGTTGTTCCGTTCGCTGTAATGTTATCTGCAATCACAGAACCATTTCCATTTGCAGGACCTGTTGTATTATTATTTTGAACAGTCCAACTGAATGTTGCTCCTGAAGGAGTAGAAGACGGTGTTATTGTCACACTACTTCCCGAACAAATTGTGCTTGAAGGAGTAATCGCCGTTGTAACAACTGGTTTTGGATTAATCGTTGCCGTTACCGAACCTGTTGAGACCACACTACAAGCTGTATTACTTGATTCACTAACGTTTGTCAATGTATATACAAATGTACCTGATGCTGTTGTTGGAACATTTACCGTCGCAGTATTTCCTGTAGATACTACTGTTTGCGGTGTTCCTGAATTTACCGTATAAGTAAATGTATAAGGTGCTGTTCCACCCGAACCTGTAAATGTAATTGTAGGAGCATTATCTTCTTGACAAGCTGTTATTGTTCCACCTGTTGCTCCCGCAATCGTTGCTGTTTGAATAATATCAACAATCACAAACGTTGTTTGTGTTGTACAACCATTTGCATCACGAATGTCAACCGTGTAAGAACCTGATGTCAAGCCTGTGAATGAACTTGATGCTTGGTATGTGCCACCGTTTAATGAGTATTCATACGTTGGATAACCACCAGTTGCTGTTACTATCGCTGAACCTGTACTTCCACCTACTTGACAGTTGTTTACAATGTCTGTTGGATTTACTGTTGCACCAAGAACAACACCTCCTGCTGGGTCGGTAATCACAAACGTTGTTTGTGTTGTACAACCGTTCACATCACGAATGTCAACCGTGTAAGAACCTG
>DAOMPZ010000026.1:0-22467 GCA_035445045.1 Crocinitomicaceae bacterium
GCAAAGGCGTTCCGTTTTCGTCCAAAATATCGCCCAAACGTGTTGGTCGGTCAACGGTACGCATCGGGATTTTACCGTCTTCTGCCGTAAAAACTTTCGTTACACCTTGTGTTTGTATCATGGCGGTTTTAACCAATACAAAAACCATGAGTAACGCAAATGCGATAAACACAACAATGATTTTATTTCGGGTTGCCTTTGGTGTACTCATTTTTGTTTTTCTAATCGTATTACTTTCGGCGGATTGGTGGACTCTTTCAAGCCTGTTCCGTCTAATTTTTGTATTAATTTACCTCGAGAGGTTTCTTCTTCTAATTTTGCTTTCGACTCAACATAATCAGCCGTGACTGCATCTAACTGCTTGCCTTTTTGGTTGATATCTTTTTCTAATTGTTTGGCGTAATAACCTTTGGAAACCATTAAAAGCCCCAGCAAAATGATAAAAATCACGTAGGGAATATTCCCCAAGATAAAATCTTTAATAAGGAACTCACCCGAGATAATATCTGCAAATGAGATTCTTCTCTTCTTGGCGGTTTTTGGTTTTTTGCCTTTTCCGCTTGTTGGTTTCTTATTTTCAATTTGCTCTTCCATTATCTTTTTACAGCAATTCTAAGTTTGGCACTTCTCGCACGTGAGTTTCTTTCTAATTCTTCTTCGGTTGACACAATCGGTTTGCGTGTAATTTCGTCATAAGGCTTGAGTACGTTTCCAAAAAAATCTTTCTCAATTGAACCGTCCAAATTACCTCGTTTCATAAAATTTTTCACCAAGCGGTCTTCCAAAGAATGATACGACATAACAACTAATCTTCCGCCAGGTTTTAGTACTTCTGCGGTTTGCAAAAGGAATTTCTCCAACACTTCCATTTCTTGATTCACTTCGATGCGGATAGCTTGAAAAATCTGTGCATAAAACTTTTGTTCTTTATTTCTCGGAGCGAATTTTTCGATGGTTTGAATGAGTTCAAATGTTGTTTCGATTGCTTTTTTGGAGCGCACTTTACAGATTTCAACGGCGATGCGCATCGGTTTTTCCACTTCGCCATATTTCCCAAAAACACGTGCTAATTCTTCTTCGGAATAGGTGTTGACAACGGTTTTTGCTGAAACTTTTTGCGCTTGGTTCATGCGCATATCGAGTGGATCGTCAAAACGGATTGAGAAACCACGTTTTCCGTCTTCGTTAAATTGATAGGACGAAACGCCCAAATCGGCTAAAATACCGTCAACTTGCATGATGCCGTTGGCACGCAAATGATTTTTTAGGAATGAAAAATTGGACGGAATAAAAATAAAATTTGGAGCTTGCCACGTATTTTTTTTAGCCGCAGCATCTTGGTCAAAGGCGATTAACTTTCCTTTTTCGGATAGTTGCTTGTATATTTCACGTGAATGCCCGCCACCACCAAAGGTTACGTCAACGTAAATGCCGTCAGGATTGATGTTCAACCCGTCCAAACAAGGTTGCAACATAACTGGTATGTGGTATAATTCGTTATTCTTCGTTGTCATTGCCAATATCACCCATTACTTCATCGGCGAGGTCAGCAAAATCAACCATGTTATTTTCAATCAATCGGAAGTATTTGTCTTTATCCCAAATTTCGATACGGTCATTGTAAGCGATAAGCATCACGTCTTTATCTAAACCTGCACGTTCCATTAACATGGTCGGAATCAAGATTCTACCTGCGTTATCCAACGCCATTTGTTTTGCTCCTTGATGAAACAAACGGTAGAACATTCGATTTTTGGGTTTAAATAAATTGAGCTTTGACAACTTTTCACTTAACTTATTCCATTCGTCCATGGGGTAAAGCGTCAAACAATCTTCAAATCCTTTGTTTAACATGAAATTTTCTTGCGCAGCAGGCGACAACTGCTTTTTCAAGCCAGCTGGAAACAGGAAACGACCTTTCGTATCCAATCTCACTTCATATTCGCCTACTAATCCTGCCATATTCAATTAATGGGTAAAATTACAAAGAATATTACCACTTTTTACCACAAAGATACTTTTTGTTGATAACTTGATACGTTTTAACAACTAAAAAGTTACATTTTGAAATAAATTTTTATTTTAAAACTTAGTATTTAAGCGGATTTTTAAACTTTTAAATGAAAGTGGTAAAAAGTGGTAGTTTTTAATAACGTGTTGATAACGTTGGACGAACTGAAATTTCAACTTTTTTTGTCTAAACAAAATCATTACTTTTGTCACACAAAGTTAAACGCATGAAAAACAACATTTTTAAAGTAGCATTTTTAAGTTTATTGATTACGCTTATAGGGTGTTCAACGGTCAAACAAACTGAAATTCCGAGTAGAGAATATACCATTCAATCGGTGTTGTGGCAACAAAATGCGGCTGAATATCGTGCCTTGTGCTACCAAGCGTTTAACCTCGCAAAAATACAGTTGGATTTGGAGTTGAAAAATCTTGCGCATCAAGGAAGACAGGTTGCAATTATTACTGATATTGACGAAACTGTTTTGGACAATAGCCCTTATAATGCCAAATTAATTTTGGACGATGCGGAATATACCAAAGAAGAATGGATCAATTGGGGAAATCAAATAACGGCGTTGGCTGTTCCAGGTGCGGTGGATTTTCTGAATTATGCCAAAAGCAAAAATGTAGAAGTTTTTTACGTTTCCAATCGGTTTAAAGAACAACACGAAACGACACTTGCTAATCTCCAAAAATTGAATTTCCCCTACGCAGACGACAGGCATTTATTATTAATGACTGATGAAAGCTCTAAACAAAAACGCTTTGACGAAGTTGCTAAAAATTGTAACGTTGTCTTATTTTTGGGTGATAATTTAACGGATTTCGGCTCGGAGTTTAGTTTATATTCTACCGAACAGCGCAATGCTTTGACAGACAAAAATCACGCTAAATTTGGTGTGAAATACATTGTTTTACCTAACCCGATGTACGGCGATTGGGAAATGAAAGGCATTTTCCAAGGGAAACACGCTTTGACGAAAGCGCAGAGGAGAGCTATTCTACGGGCGAGTTTGAGAACGTATTAAAGGAAACTAAAAAAATCCAACTCTTTTTTTTAAGTTTCCTAAAGCCTTTTCTGGCTAAACTTCCACTACCAAAAAATCATTTTCAAACGGTTCAACAACGTCAAAAATTAGCTTGATGAAATCGGAATAATTTCCTGTTGGACAGAATGTTAAAAACGAATCAACACGCTCTTGCAAACTTCCATTGGGAAAAAATTTGTTTTTGAGGTCGTCAATTTGTTTCATAGACGTTTCCATTTTTTGTTTTTGAATACGCACTACTTTTGTTTGTATTCCCTCAAATTGCTTGTCTAATTTGGTGTTTTCAATTTCGGTAAATTTCTCCAATTGTGCATCTATTGGATTTAATTGGTTGACCAAAATTGTTTTTAATTCCTCAAATTTTGATTGAATACTGCGAAAATCAACTTCATCTTCGGAATTTTCCTGTACATATTCTTTTTTCAGCTGGTTGGTATCTTTCAGAAAATCGGTGAAATTTAGTTTTAATTTTTCCATTTTTTTTGCCGAATTGACATCAATAAGTTGTAAGGAATTACGCACTTGTATCAGTGGAAAAACAACATTTACCTCGTCAAAAACACCTTTTAACTGCAACCAATACGCCATTTCGCCACCACCACCGACATAACAGAGATTGGGCAAAATTACTTCTTGATAAACAGGACGAAACACGACATTGGGCGAGAATTTTTCGGGGTTTGATTGCAATAAATTTAAAATTTCCGTTTCGGTAAATGAACCAACATTTTCAACGTAATAATTACCGTCCACAAACTGAAAACGTTCACGCAGATTTTTGTCAACATAGAAAAAATTTATCGGACGTGGAAAAACTTGTCCTTTAAATCCTAACGTGTTTAATTTTTCGGTTGCTGTGTTTACTTTTTGCTCAGCAAATTGCTCCAAAAGTTCTTTTTTGATAATGGGAACAAACAATTTTTTCAAATTCGGAACATCGGGTTCAACGATGATTAAACCGTAATTTTTAAACAACTCATGTACGAATTGAAATTGTGCTTTTCCAAATGTATGACCCGAATAGGAATCAATTAATTGATGAATTTCACTGTCTGCGTGATTGGCAAAAAAAGCGTGTAATTCCTCACGGATAGTTGCTAAACTTTCGGCATCAAATCGCCCGACAGCACCTTTTTGGTCGGTTTCCCACGTCTTTGTTTTTCCAAAAAGCTGAAAATGATTAACTTCCTCAAAATCATGATCTTCGCTCGCCAACCAAAAAACAGGCACAAAATTATTTTGCGGATAAGTTTCTTTCAGTTCACGACACAATTTAATGACGTGAATGATTTTGTAAATAAAATATAAAGGCCCTGAAAAAAGTGAAAGTTGATGACCTGTGGTAATGGTAAACGTGCTGTCTTTTTGTAAAAGGTCAAGGTTTTTAGAAACTTCATCACTTGGCGAAATGTCCGTATATTGTTGCTTTAACGATTGAACTAACGCTAATCTTGTTGCAGGTTCGTACTGTTTTTTCTTACGGTCAATTTGTTGTAAAAAAGCCTCTTTGCTGAACGGTTGCTGTATAAAATCCGCAAATTGACCTTGATTGTATGTCAATTCATTGGATAATTTAGAAAATAAACCCGTGTCAACTCTGTTAATTTTAGTTACCTGCATTTGATAAAATTAAAAATTCATTAAAATCAAAAAGGTGTTCGAAAAGTCGAACACCTTTTAACTTATCTTAGATGTTCAAAAATGAATGAAATACAAGGCGTTGAAAACGAGGTGAAAGGAGTGTACAATAAGTACATGACTTTTACCGATGTTTGAAAACAACGCAGTAGTTCGTCATTTTTGGACAGCGTCGTTTAAACGTCTAATTTAGCGTACTTCGCATTACGCTCGATAAACTCACGTCTTGGCGGAACTTCGTCACCCATAAGCATGGAGAAAACTTGGTCTGCCTCGATAGCGTTATCAATTGTTATTTGACGCAACGTTCTGTGTTCTGGATTCATGGTTGTATCCCATAACTGTTCAGCATTCATCTCTCCCAAACCTTTGTAACGCTGTACGTTCACAGAAGATTCAGAGCCTGCGCCTTTCAAATTCATAATTAATTTATCTCGTTGGTCTTCGTCCCATGCGTATTCTGCTTTTGTGCCTTTTTTCACTTGGTATAATGGCGGTGTCGCAATGTAGATATATCCGTTTTCGATTAATTCTTTCATGTAACGGAAGAAGAACGTCAACATTAACGTTTGAATGTGCGAACCATCTACGTCGGCATCACACATGATAACGATTTTGTGGTATCTTAATTTTTCTAAATTTAATGCTTTTGTATCGTCTTCTGTTCCAACACGAACGCCCAATGCAGTGTAAATATTTTTAATTTCTTCGTTTTCAAAGATTTTGTGTTGCATCGCTTTTTCAACGTTCAAGATTTTACCTCTCAATGGCATAATCGCTTGAAAATGTCTGTCACGACCTTGTTTTGCTGTTCCACCTGCCGAATCTCCCTCGACAAAGAAAATTTCACAAATAGCAGGGTCTTTTTCAGAACAATCCGCTAATTTCCCTGGTAAACCCGAGCCTGTCAAAACGTTTTTACGTTGCACCATTTCACGAGCCTTACGAGCCGCATGACGTGCACGAGCTGCCAAAATTACTTTTTCAACAATCATGCGAGCCTCATTCGGATGTTCTTCCAAATAAATAGCTAACATTTCAGAAACAGCTTGCGAAACAGGAGCTGTAACTTCTCTGTTTCCTAATTTTGTTTTTGTTTGTCCTTCAAATTGTGGTTCAGCAACTTTTACCGAAACAACGGCTGTCAATCCCTCACGGAAGTCGTCACCGTCAATTTCAATCTTTTCTTTTGCTAAAATCCCACTATCCGTAGCGTATTTTTTCAAAGTGTTTGTCAAACCACGTCTAAAACCCGAAAGGTGTGTTCCACCCTCGTGTGTGTTGATATTGTTGACATACGCCAAAATGTTCTCTGTGTAAGAAGTGTTATACGTCATCGAAACTTCGACAGGAATACCGTCCTTTTCTCCTTCAAAATAAATCACGTCAGCGATTAACGCCTCACGGTTTCTGTCTAAATACGTAGCAAATTCTTTCAACCCACCTTCTGAATGGTAAACCGTTTGTCTTGGCTCTTCGCCTTCCTCAATACGATTGTCAGTAAGTGTAATGGTGATTCCTTTGTTCAAAAACGCCAATTCACGCATACGAGCAGCCAACGTGTCGTAGTTATATTCGGTAACATCGAAAATCGTTCCGTCTGGTTCAAATGTTTGAATAGTTCCTGTTTTGTCTGAAACACCGATTTCACGTGTATCATAAAGTGGTTTTCCGATAGAATATTCTTGTTCAAAAATTTTACCCTCACGGTGAACTTCCGTACGCATGTGGGTAGAAAGTGCGTTCACACACGATACACCAACACCGTGCAAACCACCCGAAACTTTGTACGTATCTTTGTCAAATTTACCCCCAGCATGTAAAACCGTCATTACAACTTCCAAAGCTGATTTTTTCTCTTTCGGGTGCATCGCTGTTGGAATACCACGACCGTTATCTTCAACAGTAATTGTATTTCCTGGGTTTATAGTTACTTTTATAGTGTCACAATACCCAGCTAAAGCTTCGTCGATAGAGTTGTCAACCACCTCATAAACAAGATGATGTAAACCTCTAACACCTACATCTCCAATATACATGGCAGGTCTTTTTCTAACCGCCTCAAGTCCTTCTAATACCTGAATGTTACTCGCTGAATAATCGCTATTTTTATTTTCTTCACTCATATTTTTTAAATGAATTTAATTTTTCAAATGATAAGGGGCAAATATAAGCATATTATCTCTAAATAAAAAGTTGGAAAGCGGTTTATTTATCAACAAGTTGGGCGTTGGAACAGATAAAAGACCGCTGCGCTCAAAGACGTTAGACACCACGACCGCCGAAGGCAACCACGAAGTGAATTAACACCGTAGGCAAAAGACGACGTTATAATGTTAGTTAAGTGCAAAATTTCAAATTATACTTGCTTTAGAGTCTTTTATCTTCGGTCTTTTTGTCTTCTGTCTAAAAAAACGCTATCTTTGCACAAAAATTAGAGAAAATGGCAGGAAATAGAACGTTTACAATGCTTAAACCCGATGCTGTTGAGGCAGGAAATATCGGTGGAATTATCAATATGATTACTGAGGGTGGTTTTAGAATTGTTGCAATGAAATTAACACAAATGACCGTTGCTGATGCAAAGAAATTTTATGAAGTTCATGCGGAAAGACCTTTCTACGGCGAATTGGTAGAATTTATGTCAAGAGGTCCAATCGTAGCGGCTATCTTAGAAAAAGACAACGCTGTGGAGGATTTCAGAAAATTAATCGGCGCAACAAATCCAGCTGATGCTGCGGAAGGAACAATCCGTAAAAAATATGCAAAATCAGTAGGCGAAAACGCTGTTCACGGTTCTGACAGCGATGAAAATGCTATTATTGAGGGCAATTTCCACTTCTCAGGAAGAGAAATGTTCTAAGAAAATGAATAGAATTGAAAAAAACCGATAATAAACATTATCGGTTTTTTTATTTATACGAAGCAATACCATGATTAATCATCGAATTTTCAAAAAACTGACTTTTGTAAATAGTGGTAAATGATTGAGAGAATGCCTATCTTTGTGGTACTGTAAAATTGTAATGCCATGAAAATAATATCCATATTGTTTGGACTTTCTGTCATCGTTGTTTGTTGTTCAATACAGAAAACGAATGACAATGATTATTTTGAAGGAAAGATAACATATAAAAACGAATATGTTATCAAAACAAATAAAGTGGACGCAACTTATCTTGACAAGGTATTCGGACAGAAGACAATCTTATTTTTTAAAGAGGGAAATTATTTAGAATTATATGATGCTGGTTTTACGTTGGAGCAACTTTTCAACAAGCAAAATAATAAAATATATAGCAAGAGAAATCAAATTGACACATTGTATTGGTTTGACTGCGGAACATCAGGTCAAGAAATGTTAAAGTTTGAAATCAATCATAATAAAGAAAATATACTTGGAATTAACTGTGATGAGCTTGTGACATATTACACGAACAAAACCGTTAGTTTTTATTTTAACCCAGACACCTTGAGAATAAATCCTGAATGGTACAAGAACTTTACTGCATTTAATAAAAACTTAAATACTCAAAAAATGAAATCCATTTATCTGAAATATAAAATTGAGTATCCTGATTTTATCGCAATTGTGACGGCAACATCAATAAAAAGACAAAAAATAGATGCTAAATTATTTTCTGTTCCAAAGAACAAAATACTTATTGAAGATAAATGAAACCAATAAAAAAGTATCAACACAAGTAAAAAATTAATCATAGAAAAAATAAAGTAGAATGACAAATTATAATTTTACAGTAGAAGAACGTTTTAAAAAATACGTTCAAATTGACACGACTGCCGACCCAAATTCGACATCGTTTCCGTCGTCGATGAAACAAAAAGATTTAGCCAAAGTGTTGGTAGAAGAATTGTTAGCATTAGGACTTTCCGAGGGGTATCTGGCCGAATGGGGTTATGTTTTTGCAACCATTCCTGCCACGACAAGCAAAGCAAATGTTCCGACGATTTGTTTTTGTTCGCACATGGACACCGCACCCGATTGTAGCGGAACAAACGTCAAACCGATTGTCCACAGAAAATGGGACGGCTCGCCAATCGTTTTACCAGATGACACGACACAAGTTGTAACAGTAGAACAACATCCTTATTTAAAAGAAAAAATTGGGGACGACATCATCACCGCATCGGGATTGACTTTGTTAGGTGCTGACGACAAAGCAGGTGTTGCGATTATCATGGATTTGGCGAATTATTTGGTTTCACACCCCGAAGTAGAACACGGAGCTATCCGCATTTTGTTTACACCCGATGAAGAAGTTGGTCGTGGAGTGGAAAAATTAGACATGAAAAAACTCAATGCTGACTACGGTTACACATTGGATGGTGGCGAACTGGGTTCGATTGAAGACGAAACTTTTTCTGCTGATGCGGTAAAAATTACCATTCATGGTGTTTCGGCGCACCCTGGTTATGCCAAAGGAATTATGGTTAATTCGATGAAAGTTGCAGGTGCATTTTTAGATGCGTTACCAAAAGACAGTTGGTCGCCTGAAACAACCGAAGACCGTATAGGTTTTGTTCACCCGACATCCATCAACGGTATTTTGGAAAAAACAACGTTAAGTTTCATTATCCGTGACCACGAGACGGCAAAATTAGCGGAGTACGAAACACGTTTAAAACAAATTTTAGACACTGTTGTTGCGGACTACAAAGGCGTTACAACGGAATTTGAAGTGATTGAGCAGTACCGCAACATGAAAGAAGTGTTAGATACTGTTCCTTTTGTTTCCGAGTACGCTGTTCAAGCCATGGAACAAGCAGGCGTAACACCTCGCCCGACCATTATTCGTGGTGGCACGGACGGTTCACGTTTGTCGTTTATGGGATTACCTTGCCCAAATATCTTTACGGGCGAAATGGGTATTCATTCCAAACACGAATATGTTTCGGTACAAGATATGCAAAAAGCCGTGAAAACGTTGGTTGAGCTGGCTAAGATTTGGGTTGGGCATTGATGCCATTCTAAACAAAATTTATTTTCAAGCAAACAAAAAACCCACCTTTCGGTGGGTTTTTTGTTGTATTTGTGAATTTTAAAAAAGTATCCTTTTTTAGTGTTCGCCTCCGTCTTTTTCGCCTTCTTTAAGCGGAACGGTTTGCGGAATGAAATCTTCATCAGCACCAGGCTTAGAGAAATCATAAGGCCATCTGTGAACTACTGGTAAAGCACCAGGCCAGTTTCCGTGAATATGCTCTACTGGTGTTGTCCATTCTAATGTATTCGATTTCCATGGATTTTGAGGTGCTTTTGGTCCTCTGAAAATACTGTAAAAGAAGTTGAACAAGAATACAATCTGAGCTAATGCACCAAGAATAGTGAAGATAGTTACGATTTTGTTCAAATCTAAAATTGCAACAAACGCATTGTGGTCAAATGATTCGAATACGGAATAATCGTAATATCTACGTGGTGCGCCTGCCAATCCTACAAAGTGCATTGGGAAGAAAACACCGTAAGCCGATACAATCGTAATCCAAAAGTGAACGTAGCCTAAACGTGTGTTCATCATTCTTCCAAACATTTTTGGAAACCAATGATAAACCCCTGCAAACATACCAAACACCGCAGAAAGTCCCATTACAACGTGGAAGTGAGCAACTACGAACATCGTGTCGTGAACCGTAATATCCAATGTTGCATCAGCTAATAAGATACCTGTTACACCACCTGAAATAAATGATGAAACCATACCGATTGCGAATGTCATAGCAGGTGTGAATACTAATGAACCTTTCCACAATGTTGTTAAATAGTTAAATACTTTTACCGCAGATGGAATCGCAATCAACAACGTTGTAAACATAAACACTGAACCTAAGAACGGATTCATACCTGTTACGAACATGTGGTGCGCCCAAACGATACATGATAAGAATGCAATTGTCAACAATGAACCAATCATCGCTTTATAACCGAAGATAGGTTTTCTTGCATTTGTTGACATAACTTCTGATGTAATACCTAAAGACGGTAATAATACAATGTAAACTTCAGGGTGTCCTAAGAACCAAAATAAGTGTTCGTATAATAAAGGCGAACCTCCGTGATTTTCTAACATTTCGCCACTGATAATGATATCAGATAAATAGAAAGATGTTCCTAAAACTCTATCCATTAACAACAATAACGCTGCTGAAACCAATACTGGGAATGACAACAAACCAACGATAGCTGTAATAAAGAACGACCATACAGACAATGGTAAACGTGTCATAGACATTCCTTTTGTACGTAAGTTGATAACTGTTACCATGTAGTTAATACCACCCAATA
Source organism: Crocinitomicaceae bacterium (assembly GCA_035445045.1). GTDB lineage: Bacteria > Bacteroidota > Bacteroidia > Flavobacteriales_D > Crocinitomicaceae > 40-80. The sequence goes on from DAOMPZ010000026.1 coordinate 11,002, forward strand.
AACTTGATGCAACAAACAATATGATTGAAGTTAACCACATCGTCATACCCAAGCCGTTACCCGAAATAGCTTGTGGCAACGCAGACAAAGGAGGATAAACCGTCCAACCTGCCATTGCTGGTCCTGTCTCGATAAACAACGATGCTAACATAATAGCAGAAGATAAGAAAAATAACCAATATGAAAGCATATTCATAAAGCCTGATGCCATATCTCTTGCTCCGATTTGCAACGGAATTAATAAGTTAGAGAATGTTCCCGACAATCCACCTGTCAAAAGGAAAAATACCATGATTGTACCGTGAATGGTAACAACACCTAAGTACATACTTTCATTGAGTACGCCGTTTGGAGCCCATCTATCACCTAAGAAAAAGGACAAAAAGTCTGAACTTTCGCCTGGCCATGCTAACTGAATTCTAAAGAAAACAGAAAGTAGCATACCAACAACCGCCATGATAATCGCCGTAATCAAATACTGGCGAGAAATCATTTTATGGTCATAACTGAAAATGTATTTAGAAACAAAGCTTTCTTCATGATGATTGTGTTCATCATGGCTTGTGTGTGCATCGTGTGTAATTGCAGCCATCTTTATTCTATTGTTTTAATTGATATTATTAGTTATTTTTACTTAGTTGCTAAAGAAACATTTTCATTAGCTGTTGTCGTCTCATTTTCTGCCAAGAATGTTGATTTAAACGTTTGTTTTTTCTTCATCCAAGCATCAAATTCTTCTTGCGTTTCTACGACTACAATCATTTTCATTTTGTAGTGTGCCGAACCACATATTTTATTACACAAAAGCGCATAATCAAAATTCGGGTCGTTCATTTTCTCACGCATTTCTTTTGTCGTGATTGTCGGTTTAAACTTGAAACGAGTAACCATACCTGGAACTGTATTCATCTGTACTCTAAAATGAGACAACAAAGCAGAGTGAATAACGTCTTTCGCACGGAAAGTCATTTCATAATTTTTGTCAAGAATCAAATGCAACGTATCGTTTTCAATAACATCGTCAAACGCATTTTTATCTCTTCCAGCGTCATGACGACCTCTCATTTGATACAAGTGACGAAGAAGACGTGTTTTACGGTCTAAATCTTTAACCATTTGCTCTCTAACTTCAGGAACGATGATTACTGATTTGTCGTTTAACTTTTCTTCCATTTGCTTGATACCCAAAACTGTTCCGTCCGCAGCACCAAACTCCATTAATTGAATAGCACTATCCAACGAAGCTGTTGTTACTAAGCCAAGCAAGTTTTTATCTGTTGTCAATTTGTAGTCAAAATCACCTAAAACATTGTCTTGACCTGCATATCTTACTGTCCATTTGAACTGCTCTGAAAATACTTCAACATTAATCGCATCTTTTGGCGACGCTTTTGTAATATCTCTCCAAGCCACGATACCGAAAATAACAACAACTGTTAATACAGCGGAAGGTACTGCTGTCCACAACAACTCTAATTTTGAATTATGCGGATAATAATAAGCACTTACGCCTTTTTTTCTTCTGTATTTATATGTGAAAACAAACAATAAAATACTTGTAATAAAGAAAGTAGCTAAAATGATAACCCAGTTGAAATCCATGATCCAATCTACTGTTTTACCATGCTCTGAAGCCGCTACATTCAAGATATTACCATATTTGTAGCTCAAATAGATAACAGATGCTAAATAAAAGACCATGAAAACGATAAACATTTTACTTGTAAAATCATTATCCTTGTCTGATATTTCTTCTTCTTTGCGATTAGAAAGTTTTCTTCCTAACTCATAAGTTCTCATTAGGAAAGCAATTGCAACTACTCCTAAAACGATGACTAATAAAATTAATAATTTACTCATTTTGTCTGTGTGTTTGTGTTGTGCTAATTATTAAATATGATGATGTAAACTTTCGTCCAAATATGGATGATTTTTAACCATCAATGGTGCTTTGGTCAAATTCGTCAATATCACACGGATAAAGAACCCGAAAACCGCTAATAACATTCCTATTTCCAAGAAACCGATTTTAGCGTGTTCACCCATAGAACCTGCCATAACCATAATGTAAACGTCCATCCAATGTCCGAAGAAAATAATCAACCCTACAAAAATAATAACATACGGCGTTCTTTTTGCATCACGTGACATTAAAATTAACATCGGGAACACAAAATTAATAAAGAACATACCGAAGAATGATATTTTATAATGCTCAATTCTTGTCATGTAGTACGTTACCTCTTCAGGGATATTTGAGTACCAAATCAGCATATATTGTGAGAACCACAAGTAAGACCACAAGAATGAAATTGCAAACATCCAAGTTGTAATATCGTGAATATGTGAATCGTTTACGTGTGGCAAATATCCTTTGTGTCTTAAATAAAGTGTCAACACAACTAATGTTACCATAGCTGAAACCCAAATTCCAGAGAATACATACCAACCGAATAACGTAGAGAACCAGTGAATGTCAATTGACATAATCCAATCCCAAGCGGAAGTTGTACTGAACACAGCGAAGAATACTAAAAACGTAGCACCTTTTCTGTAATTTTTAAAGTGAATATCCGTACCTCCGATTTCGTCTTCTTGCAATGAGCGATTTCTAAATCCTCTCAAGAACAAAATGTAAATACCGATATACATCAACGTTCTAATCCAAAAGAAAATTTTGTTCATGTACGCAGATTTCTTGTCGATTAAGAAATCATAATGCGGACTATTGATGTCTGTATGACTTGAATCCATCCACAAATAAATGTGCGCTCCATCTAAAAACGTGATGATTAGTAATGCTACTAACAAGATTCCTGCTCCATAAGGAATGTACATCGCAACAGATTCTACAATTCTTTTAATGGCAACATACCATGCTGTTTCCGTTGCGTAAACTAATGCTAAGAAAAACAAAGCTCCTAAACCAATTCCGAAGAAAAAGAAACCGTCAACTAACAAGTTTGCTAAGAAACGTTGTGCCAAATGGTTTTCAGCAGAGGATAGCTCTATAGCAACTCCTATTCCTGTAAAAACTACGCCAACTATCATTAACACCATGGTCAACATATTGGCTTTTTTTGATATTTTAAATTCCATATTAACTTCTTTAAAAATTTAGTTTACAGTTGTTTCAGTATCAGCTTCTACGGTTTCAGTAGCTTCACCACCGCCGTAATTAGCATTTTGTAACTTCTTAATATAATGAATAATTGTCCAAATGTCTTTTTTGCTAACAAGTGAACGGTGCGCTCCCATCATACCTTTACCGTAGTAAATTGAATAGAACATTTGACCGTCAGCAATTGACAAAGCAGTTAAATTAGCCGCGCCCGAATATGCTCCGCTTTTTACCATTGGTCCTTCGCCATCACCTTTTTCGCCGTGACAATGCGCACATTTAGAAGCATAAATTGCTTTTCCACTTGCGAAGATTGCATCTTTATTATCTGCGTTCAAAACAATTGGATTTTTATCTGCTGCCGATGCGTGATATTCTGCCTCTGCATCGTCTGTAATTAATAAATCCTCATCGTATAAACCGTGAGATTTCGCGAATGCAGACGTTGCTTTACGTTGGTAAGGTAACATCATCGCAACTTCTACAGAGTCTGTTCCGTAATAAGGTACAGTAAATAAAGGTGGTGTCATTGCTGACAAAGAGCCACTCAAATCTTCGTGTATCATACCACGTACTTCGCCATAATCAACATAAGGCTCAACAGCTGGAGAACGATACATATCAGGCATATATTCATGACCCGGACTGTTTGGGTCACTTGTACATGATGCAACAATCATCAAGGTTGCAGTTGCACCAAGTAAACTTGTAATTAATCTATTAACTTTCTTCATTGCTTTGCAATTTTACCTTGTTGTTATATTTCTCTTTGGTCTAATTCAACAATACCCGATTCGCTAATCATTTGTTGAAGTTCTTCTTGCGAATACTGTGAATTTTCTGACAAACGCACTTCCATTACAAACATATTATCTGTTGTACGTGGGTCTGGGTTTGAAGAAGGCATTCCTGGTAATGTTTTATTACGCAAGAAATACGTCAATGCCATTCCGTGTGCTGCACACAATACTGTAAACTCAAAAGTTACAGGAACAAATGCCAACATATTCTCTAAATACGTTTCATTTGGTTTACCACCAACGTTCATTGGCCAATCCACAATCATAATGTAATACATACCAAGTGTTGCAAGACATAATCCTGTCAAACCGTAGATGAATGCCATGATACCCAAACGTGTATTCTTAACACCGATAATTGGGTCGATACCGTGAATAGGCATTGGCGAAAAAACTTCTGCTACCTTAATTCCTTTAGCGACTAATTTCTTTGCGCCTTTCTTTAGCACATCGTCATCGTCGTACATTGCATAAAATACTCTATCTGCCATGATTTTAATTAATGATTGTTAGTATTATGATGTTCGTCACTTTCGTGATTGTCATCGTGGTGTGTATCTGGTAAATTCTTGTAGTATTCACTTGAAGATTTTACGATAGTTTTTAATTCTGCGATTGGTAATACAGGGAAATAACGCATGAACAATAAATAGAATACAAAGAATAAACCGATTGTTCCAACGAAAATACCTACGTCAATGTGTGTAGGGTAGTGCATTGACCACGCTGACGGTAAATAATCTCTGTGAATTGATGTTACGATAATTACGAAACGCTCGAACCACATACCGATATTTACAACGATAGAAATAAAGAATGTAAACAAGATTGATGTTCTCAATTTCTTGAACCACATTAACTGTGGCGAAACTACGTTACACGTCATCATCGAAGCGTAAGCCCACCAATAAGGTCCTGTCGCTCTGTTGAAGAATGCGTAACCTTCATATTCAACACCTGAATACCATGAAATAAACAACTCCGAAATATACGCAACACCTACTATCGAACCTGTTACCATGATAACGATGTTCATGTATTCGATGTGTTTAACGTGTAAGTATGCCTCTAATTTGAATGCTTTACGAATGGTTAACATCAAGGTTTGTACCATGGCAAAACCCGAGAATACCGCTCCCGCTACGAAGTACGGAGGGAAAATTGTCGTGTGCCAACCTGGTATAACCGACGTTGCAAAGTCGAATGATACAATCGAGTGAACCGAGAATACCAATGGTGTTGCCAAACCTGCCAATACCAATGATACTAATTCAAATCTGTTCCATTGTTTTGCTCTTCCCGACCAACCGAATGATAAAATCGAGTACATTTTTTTAGCAACTGGTTTTTTAGCTCTATCTCTAAGTGTTGCAAAATCGGGAATTAAACCGATGTACCAAAACACAACCGAAACGGACAAATACGTTGAAATCGCAAATACGTCCCATAATAACGGCGAGTTAAAGTTTACCCAAAGTGAACCGAATTGGTTTGGAATTGGGAATGTCCAATATCCTACCCAAAGACGACCCATGTGCATTAACGGATATAATCCCGCCATGAAAACGGCAAAGATTGTCATCGCCTCAGCAGAGCGGTTAATGGCAAAACGCCACTTTTGACGGAAAAGTAATAATACGGCAGAAATCAATGTTCCTGCGTGTCCGATACCTACCCACCATACAAAGTTGGTAATATCCCAAGCCCAACCAATGGTCTTGTTCAAACCCCAAGTTCCGATACCTGTTCCGAGTAAGTACATGATTGCTCCTACTCCATACGTACCGATGATTAGCGCAAAAGTAAATAGGATATACCATCCTTTCGGTGCTCTACCTTCGATTGGTTCACATACATCGTTGGTAATGTCGCCATACGATTTGTGACCAAGAATTAACGGTTGTCTAATTGCTGCTTCCTTATGCATTGCCAATTAATTTATCGTGTTATTATTAATTTTTATTTTTTCAATATTAATGATGATGATGTTCTTCCTCCGTCTTAACTTTTGTCGTTTGAACTTTCGCTAATTCGGGATTATCATCATTTCTTACTTTTGTTTTATACCAAATATTCGGTTTAACGCCTATTTCTTCCAATGCTTGGTAAGAACGTTTTTCTTCTGTAGCCTTACGCACTGCAGAGTTTACGTCATTCCAATCTCCAACAAGGATTGCATCTGAAGAACAAGCCTCCGCACAAGCTGTTTGGAATTCGCCATCTCTTACAGGACGACCTTCCGCTTTAGCATCTAACTTCGCAGTTTGGATATTTTGAACACAGAATGAACATTTTTCCATAACACCACGTGTACGAACCGTCACATCTGGGTTTAAAACCAAACGAGCTAAATCGTCTTGTGCAGGGTTAATTTGCGTAAACTTCTTGTATGAAGGATAGTTAAACCAGTTAAAACGACGTACTTTATATGGACAGTTGTTTGCACAATAACGTGTACCAATACATCTGTTGTATGCCATTTGGTTTAGACCTTCGTTGCTATGATTTGTTGCAGCCACAGGACAAACCGTTTCACACGGAGCGTGGTTACAATGTTTACACATCATTGGCATGTGAATAACATTCGGATTTAACGATGCTATTTCAGCTGCTGTGTAATCAAAATCTTTACGATCTCTTTTCAAACCTGTTGTAATCTCTTCATCAGAAGAATAATAACGGTCGATACGCAACCAAGCCATTTCACGACCTTTACGAACCTCGTGTTTACCAACAACAGGAATGTTATTTTCTGCTTGACAAGCAATGATACACGCACCACAACCAAAACATTTGTTCATGTCGATAGCCATTGCCCAACGGTGTCCAACGCTTTCAACAGGGTGTGCTTTCCACAAGTCAAACTCACTTACAGGAACTGCTCCGTGGTGTGTTTCAAGAACATTTGCAGGGTTGTACGCCTCTTTATCTTGTGACGTGTAAATACCCAAGTTTGTTTCTTTAACAATTGAATGACGACCCATAACCGTATGGTTTAATTGAGTCGCAGCAATTAAATAAAGTGGTTTATCTGATTTTTTTACGTCAGATGCCGTGTTATAATTATACGTACCGTTCGCAAAACCTACATATCTGAATGCGTTTTGACCAACAGGAACTTTATTTCCGTTTGCGTCTAATTCGTAACCCCCGAATTCTTTTGTTACGTAAGCTGCAGGACCAGCGTTTGTGCCGTCTGCACCACGACCATAACCTAAAGCAATACCAACTGTGCCTAACGCTTGTCCTGGTGAAGGAACAACTGGTAATTCGATTGTTACACCGTTTACAGTAACCGTTGCTAAGTTCAAACCGTGTTTCTCATCATACGTTGTTACGTAACCCTCTTTTTTCATTTCAACAGGGTTCATCGTAATGTAGTTGTCCCACGTTACTTTCGTAATTGCATCAGGTAATTCTTGTAACCAAGGATTTCCTGCTTGTAAACCTGTTCCAATCGCTGATGTTTGATATAATTCGATTTCAAACGCACCATTTGCAGGTTTTGTATAAGTCAAGCCTGAAAGTGCAGCGTTGTTAAAATCTGCTGATGCAACTTGTTTCGGTGTTTCGATACAACTGTTGTGAACTACTAAATCAAAACGAGCTGTATTATCTGTGTTTGTTTCGTAATTCTCACGAATAAAACGGTATGCTACTTTAGAATCTTTTCCACCTCTTTCGATTGTGTTGTCAGACCAAACTAACAATGATTCTAATGCAGATGCTGCATTAAACAACGGTCGGATAGTTGGCTGTGCCACCGCATAGTGATTTGCTTTTGGTTGGTAATCTGCCCAAGACTCTAATGCATGCAAATCAGGTGTAATGAACTTACATTTTGTTGCTGTTTCGTCATCATGCGTAGCAAAAGAAACGGTTAAACTAACTTTTTCCAATGCTTTCGCAAATTCTTGTCCGTTTGGTAACGAATAAACAGGATTTACTCCGTAGAAAAGAACCGCATCAGGTTTTTTACCACCAACAAGGTTTTTCACGAAGTTATTCATTTTTTCATCTTCCGAAGCAAACAAATTAACTGCATTGTTGATATTAATCGTTGTGGTATATGCTCCTAAGATACTGTTGATTTTATTTGCCAAGACTTGTACCGTAACATCGTTTGCACCTGCTACGACAAGTGATTCGCCTTTTGAATGTTTCAATTCAGCAACGGCTTTGTCAGCGATTGTTTTAACATCTTCTCTTAAATCCGTAGGGATTGAAGAACTTCCACCTAATTTAGACAAGATATACGCCAAAACTTTTGCTTGTTCAGACGGTTTAATCATCGCTCTGTAATCAGATGCAGTTCCCGTCATGGACATATTTGCCTCGAATTGGAAGTGTTTCGACATCCAAGCCGCATCAGGGTTTCTTGTTGCGCCGTACTGATGTTGGTACTCTGTTGCTAACAACCACGTACCTAAGAAATCAGCACCAACAGAAACGATTGTTTTTGCTTTTGAGAAATCGTAATCTGGAATTACATTTTTTCCGAATGACAACTCATTTGCTTTGCGAATAGCCGCATAAGAAACAGCGTCATATTGAATATGTTCAAATTTACCTTCTGTTCCGTAAGCTGTTTTGAATTTGTCAATCGCTGCCACCATAGACGGCGAGATAACTGTATTTGTAACGAAAACAATTTGTCCGCCTTTTGCTTTGATAGAAGACAAAGCATTTTTGATTGGTGTATCAATATCTTTTTTCCAATCTTCAACCGCTTTTCCGTTTGCAACAGGTCCTCTTAATTTAGTGCTGTCATACAATGAAAGAACAGAGGCAATGATTTGCGGATTAACGCCACCTTCGCCAAAACCAAAATCACGGTTTCCTTTAATATAAATCGGACGACCTTCTCTTGTTTTTACAATGATACTTGCATACGACACACCATCATAATACGTTGATGCGTAATTTGTCGCTAAGCCTGGTGTTACGTTTTCAGGTTTTACTACGTAAGGAATTACTTTTGTAACAGGCGCTTCACATGATGCAACTGTCGCAGCAGCAACAGAGAAACCTAAAAATTTCAAAAAATCTCTACGTCCTGTAGATGCCTCGTTGAGCGATTTGTTATTAAAGAACTCATCAATCGTCATAGATTGTTGAAACTCTTTATCCTTGTTTTCTAAGAATGAAGACGTTTCTTGTAATTCATCTATTCCTTTCCAATATTTTTTTGTCGTTCCCATAGATATTTCGACTTCTATATTTTATTAATTAATAGTGACATTTAGCACATTCCCAACCTCCTAATTCTCTCACGGATACTTTTCCGTCGTTCAAGTATTTATTGTATAATGTTTTATCATTATTCAACAAACGTTTATGAATTTCGTCATAATATCCTGATTTTTTGTCTGTCAAAGGTCCTTCTGTAATTCCTTTCTCGTCGTGACACTCAATACACCAACCCATTGTTAATGTTGGACGTGTTAATTGAATGTTTCCTTCGATTTGGTTTAACTCTTCAATTGGAACAACACGAGCTGTTTCTTTTTGTTTGGTCATATCACCGTGACATTGTTTACAGTCGATACCTCCAACTACAACGTGTTGTTTGTGATTGAAATAAACGTGGTCAGGAAGAACGTGTACTTTGTTCCAAACGATTGGTTGTGTTTTTCCTGTGTATTCTTGTTTGTCTTTATCCCAACCTGCTGCTGCGTAAATTTTGTCAATTTTCGCTTCTTGCTCTGGCGTGTTACCATTAACTTGTTTGTGACAGTTCATACAAACGTTTACCGTAGGAACACCTGCCGTTTTAGAGCGGTCAGCGGCATTGTGACAATATTTACAGTCAATACCATTAATTCCTGCGTGAAGATTATGCGGATATTCAATTGGCTGTGCTGGCTGGTAAGCTTCCATTACGTTCATTTCTGCTAAACTTTGAATACCGACAACAAGTGTTGCTATCGTAATTACAAGTGCCGTAATTCCAACATAGATTTTGTTTTTCCACATCCATTGTCTGATTTCAGAACCATACGTTGGATATTCTTCAGGTGATTTACCTTCTTTTTCAGCAATTACTTGTGATAATTGTCTTCTAACACCACCTAATGTTAAGATGATAATCAAGAAAATAATTCCTGCAACAATCCACAACCACGTATTTCCAGACTCTTCCACAGGAGCAACATTGTCGTCACCTGTTGGGTCGGCTGCAACTTTATTTGCAGGGTCTGGTTGTGCATCTACGTAGTCGAAAATTGCATCAATATCCTCGTCTGATAAATCAGGAAATGGAGTCATGCTACCAGGTTTTACCTTAGCAACTTGCTCTGCATACGGGTCAGTTGCTGCAGCTTTTTGCCAGTTTTTAACCCACAAATGAAGAGAACCTTCTTTTGCTCCACCACTTTCCCACTTATCTCTTACTTGATAAAGTTTCGGCCCTGTACCATCTTTGAAAATCTGATGACACGTAGAACATTTATTTTTAAATAATGACTCTCCATTTTGCGCGAGAGTATCGAAAGAAGTAGCGGTAAGCATAAATGCTACTGCTACCATACACCAATTTGTAATTTTTTTAATCATCTGATTATAAATATCTTACTTTAAAATGCTATCACTATTAGCGACCTAATTACTTCGCTAACGCTGGCAAATTTAATATATTCAATAAATGAAATGACGTTTCCATGACAAAAATAAAAGCAAAATCTGTAATTTATAATGTTTCTAAATAAGGGGCATTGAATTTGGGCAACGTTTTTGTAAGAAGTTTCATAAATCAAAACCACATAGATACATAGTAAAAGCATAGCTAAATGAGGAAAATATAGTGAACATAACATTCGTCTCTGACGAATATCTATTGATTTCTTATGTCTTTCTTGAAAACTATAATATTCTATGTTTCTATGTGGTTAAAAATGTGTTGAAATATTATTAGTAATATGTGGAATAAATATCATTATTTTTGTCCTAAAAAAAGAATTATGAAAATGAGTAAAAAATTAATTTGTATAATCACCTTCATTAGTCCGTCTTTAACGTTGTTGGCGCAAAATGGTTCGGTAACTATTCATAAAGAGATGCGTTTAGAGCAACGTATTGCCGATTACGGCATCGTTAACCCACAAAATACTTCAGCGCAAATTGACGGTTATCGTGTGCAAGTAACGTTTGAACAATCTAAAGAAGCGATTGAAACGGCAAAGGTGAAACTCGCTAAGTATTTTCCAGACATGGAAACTTATACAATATATAAAGCACCCAACTTTTTCTTAAAAGCAGGCGACTTTAGAACGTATAATGATGCCGAAAAAGTAAAATCAAAAATCGAGGCTGAATTTCCAACAAGTAATGTCATTCGAGAAAAAATCAACTTGCCGAAGATTGATTGAGGAAAGAAAGATGATTTTACAATTGGCTTAATGTGTTTTATCCAGGCTAAACGCATTAAAATGTTTTTTAAAATTCTCTTTGTTCTTTTTTCCGTAAAAAGAACCAAAAACTCGTCGCCACGATTTCGAGTAAGATTTTAGGTTAAACAAAATTTTACTTTTAAACATTCATTCAACA
>DAOMPZ010000027.1:0-22406 GCA_035445045.1 Crocinitomicaceae bacterium
CAACGAACAGTTCAGACAAGTCAGGCAGCAAATTAAAGAATACTGCGAACGATTTATAGCGGAAAATCTAAAGGGAAACCAATAAGGGCAACACCTAACATATAGAGACTAAACCGCAGTGTAGTGAAACGGAACTTAGCGCAGCGATTTCACGGAAAAACGTGGAGTAAACTTCGGCTTTAGTCCTTGTTGACAGAAGCATTCGGGAGCCAATTCGGTTTTTCTATGGCGTTTCAATAATTTGGAGGAAAATTTGCAGTATCAAATCAATTTTCTAAAAGAATTAAATCCATAAATAAGTAATGAAATGCACTGTTTTCATAAACAATAAGACAATTTTTTAAAATGAAAATCGTAATTTTACTTGACTACACAAAATATTGACTTGATGATGTTGGGATTTTTCAATCTTCAAAATATTCAGAAATTGCAGTATTTTCAAATAAGTGTCGTTCTTTTTTTAGCGGAGAAGTTGTTACAGTAGATTTAGGCTTATAATCGTCGTTGTAGTCGAAAATGATTTCTGTTGTTGTTTCCTCGCCTTTTGCAAAATCATATTTCGTTCCATGTTGTTGACCTGCACCTCTGTAAAAATGCTCTTTATAAGTAAGAATAAAATCTTTTCCCGAATATTTAAAAGCACCCAAAGCATCATCTTTATTATAAAGTTTGATATTCAATTCGCCGTTTTCAATGCTAATTTCTTCTATATCGTATAATTTATAATAGTCTTGTTCATATTGGTAGTATTCCGCAGGCATAGCTACATCTGAAATTTTATCCAAGCGATAGGTTTTATCTTTGTTTTGTAACAATATCAATGTCGGGCGTTGTGCCGTTTTCACTTCTTTATGCCTAAACACAACTGCTATGTCCGTCAAACCGTCATTATTCAAATCGCCTTTAACTTCGTATTGAATTTCATAAATATCGATTTTAGGTAAAAAATCAGTTGCATTCTTACCTGTTTTTGGATAAACAAGCATTTCATCATTGAACGTTTCTTCTTCCATTTCGACTTCTTCTTCAACATTACTTTCCGTAATGTTATTAGATGTCGCTTTTTTCGCTTCTGTTTTGCTTTCACAGGATTGGAAAAGAAACGCAGTTGCTAAAAGGAAAAGGAGTGTTATTAGTTTTTTCATTTTATTTTTTATCCGCTATTATTTTCTCAATATCAGATTTAAGATTTTGAATATCCGAAGAAGCAACTCGCCAAACCATACCGATAGAAACACCAAAATATTCGTGAACAACAATATCTCTCATTCCTGCCATTTCTCTCCACGGAATTTGCGGGTATTCGTTTCGAGTGTCGAAAGATATACTTTTCACCGCCTCGCCGATAATTTCTTTCCTTCGGATTACAGCGTCTTGTTTTTCAGGATTTTTATCAAACTCAATTTCAGATGAATTTTCAATATAACTTGCGATTTTCTCGATGCTATCTAAAATATCTTCAAGAAAAACTAATTCATCTCTTTTAGCCATAAATCCGTACTTCTTCTGAAAAAATTCTGTCTTTTAAGCGAGGTTTTACGGATTGATATTCAACTAAATCTACTTTTTTGTTTAGCTTATCTTCCAATGCCAATTTAATCCTAACAAACTCCAATAAGCTATTTTTTTCTTTCAACTCAATCAAAATATCAATATCGCTTTCTTCGGTGTTTTCATTTTTTACATACGACCCAAAAAGCCCCGCACGGCTAATATTATACCGCTTTAAAATGGGTAAAATACTTTCTTTTATTTGTTCAATGGTCTTCATAAAACACACTTATTAATCATACAAAGATATGCAATTTTATCAAACAAAAATGTATTCAAATTCTATATTTCAAATTATCCCTATCTTTGCAACCAAAATTAAAAACAACAAATGGAAGCAATTATTAAGACAAATAAAGGCGATATGCGTGTTACGTTTTACGAACAAGATGCGCCGAACACCGTAGCGAATTTCACAAAATTGGCACAAGACGGATTTTACAACGGTTTGAAATGGCACCGTGTCATTCCCGATTTCGTTATTCAAGGAGGTTGCCCGAACTCAAAAGACGGCGCAAGCGGTATCGCAGGAACAGGCGGACCAGGTTATAAAATTGACTGCGAATTAACAGGCGACAACCAATTCCACGACAGAGGAGTTTTGTCAATGGCACACGCAGGAAGAAACACAGGCGGTTCGCAATTTTTTGTGTGTCACTCACGCAAAAATACCGCACATTTAGACCGCAATCATACGTGTTTCGGAAAAGTGATCGAAGGTTTGGACGTTTTAGACCAAATTAGAGAGGGTGACTCGATTGAGACAATCACTATTGTCTAGTTCAAAGTGATGAGTTAAGAGTACAGAACGAATGAAGAGTTCAGATACAAGACGGAATTGATAATTAAGAGATTTGAAAAATTCCATTGATTTACTTAAACGCTTGGGTTGGTTTTTGCTGTTTATGCAACTAACCCGAGTTTTGTTTTTCATTTTTAATTTTTCAATTTTTCAGACCTTTACATTTTGGGATTTCATTGGTGGATTGTCGTATGACACCGTTACTTTTTGTTTAATCGGTTTGCCGTTTGTGGTTTTCCAAAGTTTGCCTTTTAAGTTTCGGGAGCATAAAATTTACCGTTACTTTTTAAATACACTTTACTACATTTTACTTCTTGGAAATTTGGCATTCAACTTAGTCGATGTCGAATATTACAAACATTCACACAAGCGTTCAACCGTTGATTTATTTTCGATTGTTTCGGCAGGAAGCGACTTTAAACAGCAATTAGGTTCGTTTTTTAGGGATTTTTGGTTTCTATTGCTTTTCTTTCTGATTTTTGTTGGCTTGTTGATTTTTATTCACAAAAAGACGATTAAGAAAACGACTTTTTCAAGTTACCGACACGAAATTATCACGTTTTTTGTAGTCGTTTCTTCTACTGTGATTATCGGGCGTGGTGGTTTTGGTTTGCGCCCAATTTCAACCTTGGAGGCGAGTTATTTTACCGATGCAAACAAAGTAGGATTGGTATTAAACACGCCGTTTACGATTGTCAAATCTTTTGGTAAACAATTTTTGGAAGTTCCGAATTTCTACGATGAAAAGCAACTCCAAACACTTTACAACCCGATACAACAAAGTCAACCGCAACAGCTTTATGATACACAAAAAAATGTTGTTTTGATCTTGCTCGAAAGTTTCGGAGCTGAATTTGTCGGTTGTGCGGGTGCTGAAAATTCGTTTACACCCTTTTTGGATTCTATCGCCCAAAAAAGTTTAAATTTTAACTACGGAATTGCCAACGGAAAACGCTCGATTGAAGCCATTCCTGCGATTTATCTATCCATTCCAACATGGATGAGTGAAGCTTATATCACGTCACCTTATGCGAATAATCAAGTGCGTTCTTTGGCGGAAATCCTGAACGAGAACAACTACGAAACAGCATTTTTTCACGGAGCAACCAACGGTTCGATGCGTTTTGATGCGTTTTGCAAACAAATCGGTGTACAACATTATTTCGGGCGAAAAGAATACAACAACGACACCCATTTTGACGGTACATGGGGAATTTTGGACGAGTATTTTTTGCCGTGGTCTCTGAAAAAGATGAATGAATTTAAAAAACCGTTTTTCAGCACGATTTTCACGCTTTCATCACACCACCCATATTTTATTCCAAAACCTTGGAAAGGGAAACTCAAAAAAGGCGCACATCCACTATTTGAAACCGTGAATTACACGGACGAAAGCCTGCGGATTTTCTTTCGAGAGGCACAAAAATACGCTTGGTACGAAAACACAATTTTTGTCTTCATGTCCGACCACACGCCTGCTCCTGTGAACGCAAAATACGCAACAAGCCAAGAGATTTTTCACATTCCGATTCTGATTTTTGACCCAAGTGAACAACTCAAACCCGAACAATCAAACACTTATTTTCAGCAAATCGACCTCTACCCTACACTATTGGATTTGTTGAATATTCAAACGACTTACTACGCATTCGGAAATTCTTATTTCAAGCACAAAAACGAAGCAATGAGTTATTCGGAAGGCACGTATTATTACTTCTTTGACGATTATCTTCATTTATTTCAAAACGGTCAAGGGCGTTCGCTTGTCAACCTCAAAGTCAAACCCGAAAACTACACGGATTCACTTCCTTATTTGACACACAAAACCAACGGAATAAACGCACAAATTAAAGCCAAAATTCAGACGTTTAATCGGGATATTTCGGAGAATAGAACTTTTAAGTGATGAGTTAAGAGTGTAGAGTTAAGATACACATTCTTAACTCTTAACTCGTTTAGAGATTAAAGTCAATAAACCAAACGTCAATAAACCGTTCAAAATTAATATTTCGTAGCTAAATACATAGCCATTGAGCCATTCTTTTGAGTTTGATGCCAAAATAAAACAAGCAATTGGCGCAAGCACGCACACAAACGGCACTAAAATTTCGTTTACTTTGCGTTTGGTCAAAATTCCGAAGAAAAACAAGCCTAACAAAGGTCCATACGTATAGGAAGCGACTTTTAAAATCACATCAATCAAATCTTTTCCACCTTTGTCCATGTATAATTTCGTTAGTAAGGCGATGATTAAAAACACCAACGAAAAACCAATGTGAACAATGAACTTCAAACGTTTTTTTTCGTTCTCCTCTCGTTTATTGAAATTTAAAAAGTCAATACAAAAACCTGTTGTCAACGCTGTCAAGGCACTATCGGACGAAGCGTAAGACGATGCTAAAATTCCCAATAAAAATAAAACCCCTACGGCTAAACCTAAATGTTCAAACGCCAAAATTGGGTAAACTTCATCTGTAACAACCGCTCCGTTTTGCATCGGTAATGCCACATTCATCACGTCGCTATAAACGTATAAAGCACCGCCCAACAACAAAAAGAAAAAATTGACAACGACCAAAATCGTAGTAAATGAATACATATTTTTTTGCGCCTCGCCAATGTTTTTACACGATAAATTTTTCTGCATCATATCTTGGTCAAGTCCTGTCATGGCAATGGCTATGAACATTCCGCCAAAAAAGTATTTCGGAAAATAAATCGGCGATTTGTAGTCGTCCAAATAAATCATTTTCGTCATTGGTTCGCCTAATTGGCTTGTTTGATTTTTGATTGCGCCATACAAGTCAACAAGATTCATATCCAACGCATTAGAAATGATAAAAACGCTCAAAACAACTGCTCCGATTAAAAAAACCGTTTGAAAAGTGTCCGTGTAAATAATCGTTTTTATTCCGCCTTTAAATGTGTAAACCCAAATCAGCAAAACCGTTATAATTGCCGTCACAATATAGGGAACGCCTAAGCCGTCAAACAGAAATTTTTGCAAAACAAACGTTGCCAAATAAAGACGCATGGCAGAACCCAACGTACGAGAAAGAATAAAAAAACTTGCACCTGTTTTGTAGGATACAATGCCAAAACGCTCGTTTAAAAATTCGTAGATAGAGGTTACATTCAAGCGGTAATAAAGTGGCATAAGCACCTGGGCAATAACAATATAACCCAAAATATAGCCCAACACAACTTGATAATACGCCATGCCGTCCACATATACTTTTCCTGGTACAGAAATAAAGGTAACGCCCGAAAGCGACGTGCCAATCATTCCGAAAGCAACTAAGTACCATTTGCTCGAACGGTTGCCTGTAAAAAAAGTCTCGGACGTAGCGTTTTTAGACGTGAAAATGGAAATTAAAATTAAAATCCCGAAGTATCCAACAAGTAAACTGATGACTAAAAGTGCGCTCATTTTTAAGTTTTAAGTGAACGAAGATAATCAATTCTTAAATTCTGTAACATTTTTTTTCACAAGTTTGATTGCACTATCTAAAAATATCGTAATTTCGCCCCCAATTCTGACATAAAAAAGTATAACCGTCAGTGTTTTTAGAGACTATATGATAAATTTATTTGTTTCAAAGTTAGATTATGGAGTTACTCAAGATGATCTAATGAATTTATTTAAGCCCTACGGCTTTGTGAAAAAAGTTTCTGTCATTACCGATAAAGAAACAGGAAAATCCAAAGGTTTTGCATTTATTGAAATCAACAGCAATGACGTACAAGCGATGCTTGACGAGTTGGACGGCTACAACCTGAATGGCAGATCAAATTCGGTTAAAATTGCAGAAGACAAAGGCTCTCGACCTGCGCCAAGACCTTATGACAACAATCGTGGCGAGCGCAAACCGTTTGATAACAATCGCTTTAGTCGTCCGCAACGAACAGAAACACAAGGCGAATACAAAAAAACAAATGAACCAAAAGTAAATGCACAAACAATATCCTCTCCCGAAGACCTTGTAGCTAAAAACGAACGTGCGAAGAAAGGAAAAGACAAAAAAGGTTTTTCGAGTGGCACAAGTGACGGTCCAAAAAAAGGAAAAATGCAGGCGTACAAAAAAAGTGGAAAAAGCAATCGTTTTTTCACGGACGATGATGACGACGGCGATTTTGAATTTGAATATTAAAATTCCTAAAAATCCAACTACCAAGCCTTGATAGTTGACTTTTTAAGAAATTTTCACATATTTTAGGTTTGTTAAGCAATTAGCAAACCTTTTTTTATGCTTTGTGAAAATATCCAAGCACTTCGTCCGTTTTATGCTTTAATTCTTAAATTTGTCACACAAACAACAGCAATGAAATCCTTTTTAAAATACAATCTTCTTTTTGTTATCCTTGCGTTAAGCACCGTTTTCGCACTCAATTCGTGTAAGAAAGATGTATTTTTCTCGAAAGGAAATTTGGCATTTTCTGTTGATACGGTTGTTTTTGACACAGTTTTCACAACTATCGGTTCGACCACGAAAAATTTTCGTTTTTACAACAAAGACAATAAAAAATTAATGGTCGAAGAAATCGAATTAATGGGTGGCGAAAATTCGCCGTTTCGTATTAACATTGACGGCATTAACAGCATCTTTCATCAAAACATTGAAATGTTAGCCAAAGATAGTTTGTTTGGTTTTGTCGAAGTGACGTTGGGCATAAACAACCAAAATTTACCGATGATTGTCGAAGATTCTATTCGTTTTCGCACCAACGGAAAAGACCAATATTTGAAATTAGCCGTTTGGGGACAAGATGCGTATTTTCATTACAAAGATTTTAATGAAGGAACTTGGAACAACGACAAACCGCACGTTATTTACGGAGCTGCTTATGTGGATTCTGCCAAAACGTTGACTATTCCGAAAAACACAAAAGTCCATTTGCATAAAAATTCGATGCTTTTTGTTTACAAAGGAACATTGAACATCGAAGGGGAAAAAGGCGAAGAAGTACGTTTTCTCGGCGACCGTTTGGAACAAGATTACAAAGACGTTTCGGGGCAATATTATGGCATTTATTTACACGAAACCAAGCCTTGTTCGATTAATTATTTAATTCAAGAAAACGGCTCTTCGGGCATTCACATTACAGGCAACAACGCTACCAATTTACCAACGGACTACAATTTGACGATTAGTAATTCCATTTTAACCAACAATGCCAATTATGGTTTTTTCTTGTTTGACGGAGGTAAGTTGAAAGCCGAAAATTGTGTCGTTTCCCGAAATGGACAACATGCACTTTTCGTGTTGCGAGGTGCTAGTTTTGACCTCACGCATTGTGATTTGGTTAGCTACGGGCAAAGTAAAAACGGAGCTATCGGCATTCGCAATTACTATGACGGTATTGCCTCAAATATTCCAGTCGGAAACGTCAAAAATACAGTTGTTTACGGCAATCAAGATTATGAAATTGTACTTGATACGGTCAACCCGAACCAAACAAGCGGGTTAATCAACCTTAATTTTAAAAATTGTGTCGTAAAGTTCAAAGACGGCTCTAATCACGCTATGTTTGCAAGTAACATTCAATTCAATAAAGACCCAGAATTTACCGACCCGAGCAAAAATAATTTCAAACCGAAATCCAACAATTCTTCTTTATCCAACACAGGTTTTTTCACATTACCACTTGACATTGAGGGAAATGCAAGAGATATGAACACGCCCGATATTGGAGCGTATGAGTTTTGACTTTTAAAAAAAAGGGTGTTCACGTCGTATCTAATGTATAACGTCTTAATATCGTAAAATCATAATGTCATAACGTCCTACTATATCGCATAACACAAAAAATATTTCGTCACGGTTGTGGAAAGAGCCTCTAAATTGTAATTATCCGAAGCAATTGACGCATCAACCACTTCGCCCGATTTGAGTAAAATGTTGATATTCTGTTTTTTAAGATTGTATGCGCTGTTGGTCAATTTTTCGGCATACACGAAATATTCTGCTTCTTCCGTAGTTAATTGTAAGGCTTGTTGAACGGCATTTTTTTCAAAATTAATGCGTTCTGCCGTATATTCTCTTTTATCGACTTCAATTTTAAATAATTTTCTGTCTATCAATCGTTTTGATAAGATAGAAAGCACCTTATCTTCGTGGTTTTGCCATACTTTGATTGCCGAAATAATATCGGAATCGTCCAAATTTGCAAAATGATTTAAAACAGTATCATCTTTTATAAAATCGTGTTCTTGAATGTCGTTTTGGAGGAAAAATTGTAAAGACGGACTTGCAAAAATCGTTTTCCCTTGGCGTGACAAGGCTTTCGCTCGGCGTAAAATGTGAATTAACATCTGCTCGGCAGCGACAACGGTTTTGTGCAAATACACTTGCCAATACATAAAACGGCGTGCCACCAAAAATTTCTCAACCGAATAAATTCCCTTTTCCTCAATGACCAAATTGCCGTCCACAACATTTAACATACTGATAATTCTATCCGCACCGATTTGCCCTTCGGTTACGCCTGTGTAAAAACTATCCCGATTGAGATAATCCATTCTGTCCATGTCTAGTTGCGATGAAACTAATTGATACAGAAAGGGTTTTGAATGGTTGTTTTGAAAAATCTGCAGAGTCAAATCCAAACGTCCGTGCATTTCTTTGTTCAATTTTTCAATAAAAAAAGTCGAAATACTTTCGTGACTAACCTTGTTCACAATATCATATTCCAACGCATGACTAAACGGCCCGTGTCCGATGTCGTGCAAAAGAATAGCAGCTAAAACCGCCTCTTCTTCTTTTTCGGTAATTTCGACACCTTTTCTACGCAACGTTTGAATAGCCAAATTCATTAAATGCGTTGCTCCCAAAACATGATGAAAACGAGTGTGTTTCGCCCCTGGGTAAACTAAATCAGACATTCCGAGTTGTTCAATTCTTCGCAGACGTTGAAAATAAGGATGCTGTATTAAGTCATAAATCAACTCGTTCGGAATAGAAATAAATCCATAAACTGGGTCGTTTACAATTTTATTTTTATTATTTCGTTTTAAATTTGGGCGCAAAATCGTACTTTTAAATTTTTATTAGTCAAATTTAAGAAAAAAACGGCGTTTACGTCCAAATTAAAAAAAATAAAAAATGCAAGCGAAAATACTTTGGGTTGATGACGAAATTGACTTGTTGAAACCACACATCATGTTTTTAGAAACAAAAGGATATTCCGTAACAACCGCAAACAACGGCTCTGATGCGATAGATATTTGTAATTCCGACTTTTTTAACATTGTCTTTTTGGACGAAAATATGCCAGGAATTTCGGGATTGGAAGCACTTGCCACGATTAAGGAAAACCACCCGCAATTACCTGTCGTGATGATAACGAAAAGTGAGGAAGAGTCGATTATGGAAGACGCTATCGGAAGTAAAATTGCTGATTATTTGATAAAACCTGTCAATCCGAACCAAATTTTGTTGAGTTTAAAGAAAAACCTCGACCAAAGTAAATTGGTTTCGCAAAAAACGAATTTTTCGTACCAACAAGAATTTCGTCAATTGGGAATGTTGCTCAACGGGCGTTTAGACCTTGAAGAATGGGCGGACGTTTATAAAAAATTGGTTTATTGGGAGTTGGAACTAAACAAAATCGAAGACCAAGGAATGTCGAGTATTTTGTCGATGCAAAAGAAAGAGGCGAACACCGTTTTTTCCAAATATGTTGAACGCAATTATTTGGATTGGATTAATGGAGATTCGGAGGGCGTGACGATGTTACACACTCTAATTAAAGATAAAGTTGCACCTTTGATGAATGACGAAAAAGTATTTTTTTTAGTCATTGATAATTTGCGTTACGACCAATGGATAATGATTAAACCAATGATTTCCAAATATTTCAATGTCGAAAAAGAAGAGGTTGTGATGAGTATTTTACCGACAGCAACACATTATGCTCGCAATGCACTTTTCGCAGGATTGTTACCGACCGAAATTCAAAAAAAGTTCCCTAAAATGTGGTTAAATGAAAATGATGAGGGCGGAAAAAATATGTACGAAAAGGAATTTTTGGAAGCGAATTTACAGCGTTTGGGCAAAAAAAATAAATGGTCTTACACAAAAATCACCAACAACGAGGCAGGAAAAAAATTAGTTGATAATTTCAATCAATTATTGACAAACGATTTTAATGCGGTGGTGTATAATTTTGTCGATATGATGTCGCACGCACGCACGGAGGTTGAGATGATACGTGAATTAGCAAGTGACGAATCTGCGTATCGTTCGATTACGGAATCATGGTTTGAACATTCGCCAATTAACGATTTTTGTCGAAAAGTTGCAGAATCCAAAGCGAAATTAATTATTACCACCGACCACGGAACGGTGCGTGTCACCAATCCTGTGAAAATTATCGGCGAAAAAGCCACTAACACCAATTTGCGCTACAAAGTTGGACGTAATTTGAGTTACCGTGAAAAAGATGTGTTCGCCATTTCACGCCCCGAAGATGCATATTTGCCAAAATCTGCCGTTTCCGATGAATTTGTTTTTTGCCGTGAAAATGACTTTTTTGTCTATCCGAATAAATACAATCACTTTGTAAATTACTATGGCAATACCTTTCAGCATGGCGGAATTTCCTTAGAAGAATTGTTTATTCCGTTTGTAGTTTTACAACCGAAGTAGCTTAGACATTATGATTTTAGGACATTAAGACGTTAGGACAGACAAAAGACCGCTTCGCTCAAAGACGTAAGACAAAAGACAGATTTTCGAGAAGCCATATTTTTGACTTTACGATTTTATGATATTACGACGTTACGACGGTTTTTTGTGAAAAACCTAATTTTCAATTCTCTGTGACTTTTGCGTTTTCTTTGCTACCTTTGCGGTTGAAAAAGACATTAGGACTTTATGATATTACGACGCTAGACAAAAGACAGTTTGGGGTATTTACGAAATCAAGTCTTACAGCGAAGCGAGTCTTACGTCTTTGTTCTTATAGCGCAGCGGGTCTAAAAAAAGAAATATGACAAAACATTCATACACCACCCATTCCATAGACGAATTACGTGATTTAGCCGTTCGTTTTTTAGAGAGTGTTCCCGAAAAGAGCATTGTTTGTTTAGATGCTGAAATGGGCGCAGGCAAAACGACGTTCACGCAGTTTGTCTTGCAAGCCATGGGAATTGAAAATCCGAATGGTTCACCGACATATTCTATTGTAAATGAGTATGTTTCACCTTTGTTTGGGACGGTTTTTCATTTGGATTTATACCGCATCGAAACGGTCGAAGAACTCTACGACATTGGTTTGGAGGAAATCCTGTACAGCAACAATTTCGTTTTTATCGAATGGCCGTCACGTGCCGAAATGTTAATCCCCGACGATGCGATTTACCTCACAATTCGTTTAGGCGAAAACGGAGAACGAGTGTTTAGCTGGGAGAGTTGACTAAATTCCAAATTTCTTCTCCTCTCGTTTCGCTATTTTAGAATATTCGTTACGTTTGCTTGACAACAATTGAAAGAGTTGTTTTACTTCTTTCTCTTCTAATTTACGTCCAAAACGTATGTATTTTCCTTGATATTCAAACTGCAAACGCTCACCTCCACGTATCCACGGTGATTTTTCCCAAACGTATTGAATGGATGTTGTTTTCGGTACATATATTTCAATATCGGACATATTATCGTAAAAGTAAAGAATGGATTTACCATAACCTTTGACATCTTTTTTATAGACTAATCCACGTGGGTCGAGTTTGAGTAACTCTTTCCCAAACATGAGCCAAACCAACTGACGTGCAACACGAAACAAATAGTACGCCCACAAAACAACGATGACGATAATCATCAACTGTTCTTCTTTCGTCAACGTTAGCGCAAAATACGACCAAATAAGTGTAACGCCAATAGCGAACCACATGGCAAGCCATGCGCCCATCATAGCATTATTCAATGTACTTCTTTCAGGCGTGATGATAATTGATGTTTTTTCTTTCTCATCAACAAAACTAATACGATTTCCTATCCACTTTTTCATAGCCACAAAAATAAAGAAAGTCGCCCAATGAGCGACTTTCTTCTGTTATTTTATTTTTTAGAGATTACTTAATCAATTCAATTTTCGTTACAACGCTGTTGTTTTGACCGATTATTTTAATGAAATACGTTCCATTTCCATAATTCGACAAATCCAATTGTGTTGATTTCTCTAAATTCCAAGAATTAATTGTTCGTCCTTGAATGTCAACTAAAATTGCTGTTTGGTAGTTTTCTACATTTCCACCGATATTAATTATCGAAGACGTTGGGTTTGGATAAACCACTAAATCACTACCCGCGATGTCTTCTACTCCAAGACACGCATCAACTGTAATTGTTGCAGTTGCACTATTTGAACAACCATTTTGCGTTACAGAGTAAGTGATTGTTTTTGTTCCAACGCCTGCTGTTGTTGGGTTAAACGAACCACTTGTAACACCTGGCCCTGAATACGTACCACCACTTGGCGTTCCGCCCGTCAATGCAAATGCAGAATTATAAACACAAACCGTATTAAATGCTGGCAAAGAAACTGCTGGTTTGGAATTAACCGTCAATTTACCTGCATTTGTATTTACAGGACTTCCACATTGGCTACTTACCACACAACGGTATTGTCTGTTGTTCAAACTTGTTGTAACATTCGACACAACTAAATTAGCAGTTGTTGCTCCTGAATAAGGTGCGCCGTTGCTGATATTTGTCCATGTAGAACCGTCCGTGCTTGATTGCCATTGATACGTTGTTGCATTCGTAGCGACAACTTTAAATGTATTCGATGCGCCCTCGCAAATCGTTGCATTAGCAGGTTGTGTGGAAATCGTTGCACCAGTTGTAACTGTCAATGTAACCACACTTGAATAACCATCGCCACACGCATTTGTCGTTTTCAAACGGTATTTATAATTATTAAATGACGTTTGAACATTACTAAGCGATAACGTTTGTGTTGTTGCTCCCGAATAACCTGAACCATTGGTAACGTTTGCCCACGTAGAACCACCATTAGTAGAAACTTCCCATTGGTAGCTTGTTGCATCTGTCACAACGGTTGTAAAGGAAGTATTCGCATTCGGGCAGATAGAGATATTTTGTGGTTGTGTTGAAATAACAGCTTTAGGACAATCATCTTTGACCATAACACCATAATCTTCCACATCGCCTGCGGTTACTTGAGCTGTACAGTTTGCTTTACCATTACTTGGTGCAGTCTGCGCATCAATAATCACACGCATTCTTAGCAATTTATCCTTGGTCGCTGTTGTTGGAACTGTAACATTTCCTGTAATAACTTTTGAAACTTGATTACTCCCTGATGAAGCGACATTACCCGAAAGAACAAGTTCACTTTCAGCATACGTTCCATTATCATTCCAATCAATATAAACTTTCACATGAGATGTATATCCATACGTATTAATTGTTACACTCATCGGATAAGTAGAACCTATATCAACAGAAGTGTTTTTAGAACAAATAAAATTCTCGTAAGTTCCAGACTGCGTTGTGCCTGTTGATGAACTAATCGTATTGAATGTCACATTAGAAACATTAATACCATAAGCTCCTACGTTAGAAAACGAAGGTGTACACGTCGTAACGCTTGCTCCTGCATAATAAAATGCTTGGGAATACGTTTTTGTATCTGAACCATTTGGTCCTGTAACTGTATAAGTCACATCGTACCAACCTGGTGATGTTAGCGTAAATGTTGGATTTTGAACCGTTGATGTTTTGGTATCTGTACCATTTGTCACAGACCAGTTAAACGAATAACCTGTAAATCCTGTCAAGCCTGTGTATGTATTCGGCACGCACGTACTATTATCAAGTAATGACACTGACCCTGAACAATAGATTTCTTGTGGAAAAATAACTCCTGCTGTTGGTGCGCTTGGACCAACTAAAGCCTGATTACTTGTAAAAAAAGATGCTCTCGTTCCCGAACAAGCTGCACGCATACGTGTACCTTGGTCAGCAGTGAACAATCTCATACAAGCATCGGAAGAGTAATCCAAGTAATTATATACGAATTTAGTATTTGAAGAACCCCCGTCACAGCTATTTGTTCCACTCGTATTACAATCAGACGCACTTCTTTTGTGTGGTGGTGTGTCTGCACATCTGTCTCCTTGTGTTGTTGGGCTTGTATTGGTAGGACACGTCCCCCCCGAACCATCTCCTTCAAATGTGTGGTATAAATTCAATGCGTGTCCCAATTCATGTATTAAGGTTTTGTCATTTGGATTTTGAATACATGACGCCATAAACACTGCTCCGTCATTAGATAACCCATGACTTGTGGCCATATAAGCAAATCCTTGAACACCTGCACCTCCATTGTTGTTATCAATCTCCGTAACAATGTAAATGTTGTAATATTTGTTTGCAGTCCAACGTGAAGTACTCATCAAGGTAGAAACAGCAATACCACTACCACCAGTCCCTGTACTAACACCTTGATTTTTATACGTATTATTTGAACTCAGATTTGTTCGTGTAATACCATTCGTACAATTCCCACTTGGGTCACGTACAGCTAAGGCAAACTCAATTTGCGTATCTGCACCGCCTTGCGCATTTACGTTGCGATACGCTTGGTTTAGTTTTTTAACGGCGTTTTTGATAACGTCATCAGATACATTCGAGCCTGTCCCCACAGCCTCGCCCAAATGTATGACATGAAAAACAACTGGAACAACATACGTTGCTGGAGCTTTGGGTAAAAATGAACCGCCTTTCATGGTTTGAACATACTGTTCGAACTGGTTCATCTTTAACGCATAATCGGGATTTGACTCCATTAATTGTTGATGCAAAATACCTGCATAACACTTCTCTTGTGTTACAGGATTAGACGGCATTGGCGTAAGATTTAAAGGCTCTTGTGCGCCAAGCAAAGCACTAACAAAAAGTGCTACGGATGTAAAAAAATGTTTCATATCTCGGATTATTAAACGCACCGAATTTACGAATTATATTTTACTAACAAAATTTTTTGCGAAAAAAAATGAAGGAAATGTATGTTTTATTGATTTTAGTATTTTGATAAAAAACCTGATTAATTGAATAATGAATCTATAAATGTTTCTTTATCAAACAATTGCAAATCATCAACACCTTCGCCAACACCTATATATTTTACAGGTACTTTTAGTTGGTCAGAAATTCCGATAACAACGCCACCTTTCGCTGTTCCGTCTAATTTTGTAATTGCTAAGGCGTTAATTTCGGTAGCTTCAGAAAATTGTTTAGCTTGCTCAAAAGCGTTTTGTCCTGTCGAGCCGTCTAAAACCAATAAAATTTCGTGAGGTGCATCGGGAATGACTTTGGTCATTACACGTTTGATTTTCGTCAATTCGTTCATCAAATTAACTTTGTTATGTAAACGTCCTGCCGTGTCAACGATACAAACATCAGTATTTTGATTGACAGCCTCTTGAACAGCCGCATACGCCACCGCCGCTGGGTCAGTTCCCATGTCTTTATACGTAATGTCCACATTGGTACGTCCTGCCCAAATTTTTAATTGATCAACCGCTGCCGCTCGAAATGTGTCCGCTGCGCCAAGCATCACTTTCAATCCGTTATTTTTAAAGCGATTAGATAATTTTCCAATAGTCGTAGTCTTCCCTACTCCATTCACCCCCACAACCATAATAACATACGGTTTTGGCACATTTTCGCCAAACTGAAAATTGACGTGTGCATTGTCGTTTTCTGCTAAAAGTTCTTTGATTTCACTTTTTAAAATCGTGTGCAATTCACTCGCATTGATATACTTATCTCGCTCAATACGTTTTTCCAAACGTTCGATAATTTTCAATGTCGTTTCAACGCCTACGTCCGAGGAAATTAAAATTTCTTCCAACTCATCTAAATATTCATCGTCAATTCTTGATTTTCCAACAAGCGAACGTGTTAACTTTGAGAAAAAACCTTCTTTAGTTTTTTCCATTCCTTTGTCTAAAACTTCTTTAGACTCTTTTTTTGCTTTACTAAAAAAATCAAATATTCCCATGATGTTTGGATTTTGTTTGGCAAATGTACTATTTACAAACCAAAAAAGCTCCTTTTTTAAGGAGCTTTTTAATGTTTTATCTAAAAATGATTAGTTTTTAGTAAACCATTCTTTTACTTTATCGTTGTGTACGATTTCTTGTTTAAAAGAATAACTACCTTTATCCGTTTTAGACATTTTAATCACTTTTGTATATTCTTTTCCTCCACCTTTTTGAAGGGACGCTACTACTTTCTTAGCCATATCTCAAATATTATTTAATTTCTTTATGAACTGTATATTTCTTCAAAATAGGATTGTATTTTTTCAATTCTATTCTCTCAGGTGTGTTTTTTCTGTTTTTCTTTGTAATATATCTTGAAGTCCCTGGCATACCTGATGTTTTATGCTCTGTACATTCCAAAATTACCTGAATTCTATTACCTTTTGCTTTCTTTGCCATTTTCTAATTCATTTTAAAAATTACCATTTCTCAACGGGAACAAACTATTTAAGGAATCCTTTTAATCTTGCATCTTTGATACAAGCGTAAATTCCTTTTTTGTCCACTGTTCTCAAAGCTGAAGTCGAAACTTTCAACGTTACTGATACTCCTTCTTCTGGTACGAAGAACGTTTTCGTAACTAAATTCGGATAAAACTTACGCTTAGTTTTACGATTTGAGTGAGAAACATTATTTCCCACCATTACTGACTTACCTGTTAATTGACAAACTCGTGACATTATACTATTTTATTAATCTTAAATTATCGCCTACTCTATTAAGCGGGTGCAAAGGAACGCATAAATTTCCTAAAGCACAAACTTTTTGTAAACTTTTTCAATTTTTTATTTTTCAAGAAGTTGATTTCTTAAAAAATTTAGAGCCGCAAAGATACTCATTTGTATGTTACGTTCACGGTTTTTTCCAAATTTTTTGAATTTTATTTTTGTTTGACCATTATAACAGACCGAAATATACGCAAAAGTATCGCCGTTTTCATTTTCCAACAAACCTGTAATCCCCACACCGACAGATGTTCCGAATTTTTCAGCTGCTTTCTCCGCCATTTCTTTCGCACATTGCTCACTCAACTCTGTATATTCATCAATAGTCGCTTGCGAAACACCGCCTATTTGCACTTTCATTTCGTTCGTGTAAGTAACCAAACCTCCTTTTATATATAAGGACGACCCCGATGTTTTGATAAGTTCGTTTAAAATTCCTCCGCCCGTACAACTTTCCATGGTTGCGAGTGTTAATCCTTTTTCTTTCAGAAGTTCGCCAACTACTTGCCCTAATGTTTGTCCTTCGATACCATAATAATAGGTCGGAATGAGTTTTTTTAATTCGTCAACATAGTTCGCTACTTTTTGAATGGATTTATCCGTTTTATTTTTTGCTGTAATACGTAATTTCACTTGCCCGACACTTGGCAAATATGCTAATTCCAGATTATCGTTCCGCAAACGTGTTTCCCAATCGCTAATTTCGTCCGCTAAATACGACTCGCCAATTCCTGCCGTCATCACCGATTGTGCATAATATTCTTGCGCTTTGAAATAATTGGAAATATGTACAAAACCGAAATCCTCCATAATTCCTTTCATCTCATGCGGCACACCTGGTAAAGAAAAAATCAATTTTTTATCTTTTTCAAAAACCATGGCTGGTGCTGTTCCATGATAATTTTGCAAAACTGTTGCCACTTGCGGAACGTGCGATTGTAATTTATTTACTTCCAACATTTCCGTTCCTCGTGCTTTAAAAAATTGCACAACACGTTCTTCCGTTTCAGCATCGTTTTTATAATCACATTGAAAATAATCGGCAAAAACTTTTTTGGTAATATCGTCTTTCGTTGGGCCTAAACCACCTGTGACAATCGTTACGTCAAAATGTGTAAACGCCTCGTCAATCATACGATAAATACTATCGAAATCATCGGCAACGACCTGCATTTTGGAAACATAATAACCTCGTGCCGAAAATTGGTCTGCCAACCACGCCGCATTCGTGTTGACAACTTGTCCGTTTAATACCTCATCGCCTATCGCAACTATCTGAATTTTCATGTTTTTATTTTTGAAACGATAAAATTACGTACATTTGTTCATCTTAATTGAAATTATCATGAAAAAAATCATTCTTTTTGGAGGACTTATGTTTTCAATCGCAGTCACACCAAGTTGTGACACAGTAAATAGCGTTTTATCTTCTTCAGGTATCGGAACAGGCACGGGTACGGGAACACCAGGTTTAAGCAACAGCGAAGTTATCGCAGGTTTGAAAGAAGCGTTAAACATCGGTATCGGAAATTCCGTAAATTTAGCATCAGTAACAAACGGTTTTTTAAACAATTCCAAAATTCGCTTGCCTTTTCCGCAAGATGCTATCAAAGTAAAAGAAAAATGTATCGAATGGGGCTTGAGCGGTCAAGTAACAAAATTTGAGGAAACGCTAAATCATGCGGCAGAAGAAGCCGTAAAAGAAGCATTACCAATTTTCAAAAATGCCATTACGAGTATGTCAATTCAAGACGGTTTTGCTATTTTGAACGGCGGAAACGGTTCGGCAACCAAGTATTTGAAAGACAACACAAAAGCACAATTAATTCAAGCATTTGCACCGAAAGTTGCGGCAGCAATTGAAAAAGTACAATTGACCAAAGTTTGGGAACCACTTATAACAAAATACAACACAGCAGCACCGTTAATGGGTTACAACAAAGTAAATCCAGATTTGAACGAATACGTTACAGACAGAGCGATTGAAGGTTTATTTAAGTTGGTAAACGACGAAGAAAACAAAATTCGTGAAAACGTTTCAGCTCGTGTTACTGACTTATTACAAAAAGTTTTTGGCAGCATTGGAAAATAAACTCCAATATCCCGATTCGGAATTAGTCTTAGGTGGTAAAAACAAAATTTACCACCTTGGCATTTCCCCCAACGACATTGCACCAACGATTTTATTGGTCGGTGACCAAGATCGTGTGCAACAGATTTCGGATTTTTTTGATACGGTCACGCATCGTTCGCAACATCGTGAATTTGTCGTGCATACAGGAACGTACAAAGGAAAAGCTATTTCGGCCGTTTCCACAGGAATTGGAACAGACAATATCGACATCACTCTCAACGAGTTAGATGCACTTTTCAACATTGATTTTGAACAACGCAAAGACAAAGAAAACTTTACAAAACTGACACTTATTCGCATCGGAACGTGTGGGATTTTGCAAAAAGAAATTCCTGTCAACAGTTTTATTTTGTCAAAAAATGCCTTGGGTTTGGATAATGTGGCTCATTTTTATCAAATTCCGTTTAGCGAGGAAGAACAAAAAATGCAAACCGAATTAACGGAGCATTTGGCTTTACCACAAACCATACAACCGTATTACACAAGTGCATCGAAAAGGTTAATCAAACAATTCTCTTCGGACGAAACATTTAACGGAATTACAGTAACTTCCAGCGGATTTTATGCCCCGCAAGGACGACGTTTGCGCATTCCGAAACAGACACAAAATTTGCAAGAGAAATTGGAAAACTTCAAAAGTTCAAACGGTTTGAATGTCGTTAATTTTGAAATGGAAACCTCTGCCCTATTTGCACTCGGAAAAGCCTTAGGCCATGATTGTTTGACAATTTGTTTGGGTATTGCTAACCGTTCTCGTAAAGAATTTTCAAGCGACTATCAACCCCACATGAAGCGTTTAATCGAATATGTTTTAAACCGAATTTAAAATGGCTGGTTCAACTTTTGGTAAACTCCTCACACTCACCACTTTTGGCGAATCGCATGGCGAGGCAATTGGTGGAATTTTAGACGGT
Organism: Crocinitomicaceae bacterium; assembly: GCA_035445045.1. GTDB lineage: Bacteria > Bacteroidota > Bacteroidia > Flavobacteriales_D > Crocinitomicaceae > 40-80. Next base: position 20,201 of record DAOMPZ010000027.1, read on the forward strand.
TTTCCGTCCAATTTTGAAATTAATTTCAACGCCATTCAAAAGCAGTTAGACCGCCGAAAACCAGGGCAATCCAATATTACAACACAGCGCAAAGAAAGCGATACCGTTCAATTTTTATCGGGGATTTTTGAAGGAAAAACCACGGGCAGTCCGATTGCTTTTATCATTCCGAACGAAAACGCTAAATCAAACGACTACGCTCATTTAGAAAATGCTTTCCGACCGTCGCATGCTGATTTTACATTTCACAAAAAATACGGTCATTCCGATTATCGTGGTGGTGGACGTTCGAGTGCACGTGAAACAGCCGTTCGGGTTGTCGCAGGCGCACTTTGCGAGCAGTTTTTAGCGCAACAAAATATTAAAATAACGGCTTTTGTGCAACAAGTTGGCACAATTTCTACCGATAAAATATCATTCGACAAATCGGAAATTGACAACAATATGGTGCGTTGTCCAGATACAGCGACAGCCGAAAAAATGCAACAACTTATTGTTGAAACACGCAAAAAAGGCGACACCGTTGGCGGTGCAATTCAATGTATCGTTACAGGCGTTCCTGCTGGACTTGGCGAACCTGTTTTTGACAAATTAAACGCTGTTTTGGCACACGCTATTTGTTCGATTAATGCCGTGAAAGGCTTTGAAATTGGTAGTGGTTTTGAGGCTATTTCGATGTTCGGTTCAAAACACAATGACTTTTTTAACACAGACGAAACAACCCAAACCAATCACAGTGGAGGGATTCAAGGTGGAATTTCCAACGGAATGCCCATCGTTTTTCGGGCAGCGTTCAAACCTGTAGCGACCATTATGCAAAAACAGCCGTCTATCGACAAAAACGGAAACGCAATTATTTTAGACGGCAAAGGCAGACACGATCCATGTGTCGTTCCGAGAGCCGTTCCAATTGTCGAGGCAATGACAGCGTTGGTACTTATGGATTTTTGGTTGATGCGAAAAGCGTATTTTTTCAATTAAAAATGAAATTTTTAATTGAATTTCTCATTTATAATCGTAAATTTGAAAATTAAGAATACGACACAAATGATTAAAATTGGAATTATCAAAGAAGGAAAAGTACCACCAGATTTCCGAGTTCCCTTGACACCGAAACAATGCAGGGAAGTAAATATTACCTACAAAAACAAAGCTGAAATCGTTGTTCAGCGCAGTGATATTCGCACATTTTCAGACGAAGAATACGAACAACAAGGTGTAATGTTAGCAGACGATTTAGCGGATTGTGACATTATTATTGGCGTGAAAGAAGTGCCAATTGACAAATTAATTCCGAATAAAACATTTCTTTTTTTCTCACACACAATTAAAGAACAACCATACAACAAAAAATTGTTACAAGCGATTTTAGCCAAAAACATTTCATTGCTTGATTACGAAGCTATCAAAAATGAAAAAGGGAAACGCCTTATCGGTTTTGGGAAATACGCTGGAATTGTAGGTACATACAATGGTTTTAGAACATTCGGTTTGAAGTCCAAACGTTATGAGTTGGTCAAAGCGGTGGACACCAACAGCAGAAAAGTGATTGAGGAAGAATTAAAAAATGTGTCTTTGCCGTCTGATTTTAGATTGGTGCTGACAGGTTATGGCAGAGTTGGGCATGGCGCACGTGAAATCATTGATTTACTGCCGATTAAAGAAGTTTCCAAAGAAGATTTTTTAACAAAAACATTCGACGAACCCGTTTATGTGCATTTAGACACAAAAGATTATTACCGTCGAAAATCCGACAAGCAATTTGACAAATACGAATTTTACTCATCGCCGTCTTTGTACGAAAGTGCCTTGACCGATTTTTTGAAAACGGCCGATATGTACATTCCGTGTCATTTTTGGAACGAACACGCTCCTACCCTTGTTTCAGCAGACGATTTGGCAACTAATTTACAACGTCTTTCGGTCGTTGCGGACATTTCCTGCGACATCAAAGAACCAATTGCAAGCACCATTCGACCGAGTACCATTAGCGACCCGATTTACGGTTACAACAAGCAAACACACAGCGAAGATGATTTTCTGAAAGAGGGCGTTTTGGCAGTTATGGCAGTCGATAACTTACCGTGTGAATTACCCAAAGATGCCTCCAAAGATTTTGGTAGAGAATTGATTGACAATGTTTTGCCACATTTGCTGACCAGCGAAAAAGACGACATTATCGAATATACTCGTATCACGACGTTGG
>DAOMPZ010000028.1:0-21802 GCA_035445045.1 Crocinitomicaceae bacterium
TGGTTTTCCGTTTCCTGTTTGTGCCTTTGCATCTGCTATTACTTTTTTCATGTCGTCAAAATTGTGACCGTCCATTTCTAAAACAATCCAACCAAAAGCCTGCCATTTTCCTTTTAAATCTCCTAAAGAAAGTACGTCTTCCACGTCGCCATCAATCTGACGACCGTTGTAGTCAACTGTTGCGATGATGTTATCCACTTTTTTTGCGGCAGCATACATGGCAGCTTCCCAAATTTGACCTTCTTGCAATTCGCCGTCACCGTGAAGACAGTAAACCAAGCTGTTGTCTCCGTTCAATTTTTTTGCTTGCGCTGCACCTAAAGCAACGGACAATCCTTGACCTAACGAACCTGATGCCATGCGTACACCTTCCAAATGTTCAGCCGTTGTTGGGTGTCCTTGCAAACGTGAATCTAACTTTCTGAATGTTGCCAATTCAGCAACAGGAAAATATCCCGAACGAGCCAAAACACTATAAAAAACAGGCGAAATATGTCCGTTTGACAAGAAAAATAAATCTTCGTTGATGCCGTCCATGCTAAAGTTCTTTGGGTCGTGTTTCATCACGTCAAAGTATAACAAGGTTAAAAAATCGGCGCAACCTAACGAGCCTCCAGGGTGTCCTGAACTTACGCCAGCTACCATTCTGACAATATCTCTTCTTACTTGTGATGCGATGTTTTGTAACGCTATTGACTCCATAATTTTTAGAAATTTAGCCCAAAAGTAGTTTTTTTTCTTGAATAGGGCAAAGGGTTATTTAAAAGGTTATTTTTAAGTTTGGTCTTTTTTATCGTTTTTTTCATGTTTATCCAATTTTAAAGTGCTACCTTTGCATTTCCATACAATTATGCATAGAAATGGATAAAGTATCTTATGTTGGTAATGCAGATGTGAGTGCGATTGAGCATCTGTATAAGTCATATTTAGAAAACCCCGACAATGTTGATTTGGGGTGGCAAAAATTTTTTGAAGGGTTTGATTTCGCTCGTACAAATTACGACACAGATGGCGATATTCCCGAAAATTTCAAAAAAGAAGTTCAAGTATTAAACTTAATCAACGGCTACCGTACACGTGGGCATTTATTTACAAAAACAAACCCTGTTCGGGAACGTAGAAAATACTTGCCAACTTTGGCACTTGAAAATTTTGGGCTTTCCGATGCGGATTTGAACACGGTTTTTCAAGCAGGTAACGAAATTGGTATTGGTGCAACAACGCTTGCTGAAATTGTTAAGCATTTGGAAAAAAGCTACTGTTCTTCGATTGGTTTTGAGTACATGTATGTTCGTGACCCCGAAACAGTTAGTTGGTTGCAGTCTAAAATTGAGGCGAAAGACAAATTAAAATTGTCCCAAGAACAAAAAATCGAAATTCTGACTTCGCTTGACAAAGCTGTTGGATTTGAAGGGTTCTTAAATAAAAAATATGTCGGTCAAAAACGCTTTTCGATTGAAGGTGTTGAGGCGTTAGTTCCAGCGTTAAATCACGTTATTTCCAAAGGTTCGGAATTAGGTGTTGAGTGTTTCGTTATGGGAATGGCACACCGTGGGCGTTTGAACACGTTGACAAACATTTTCCAAAAACGACCGCAAGACATTTTCTCTGAATTTGAGGGAAAAGAATTTGACAGTTCCGAAGATTTTGACGGCGATGTGAAATATCATCAAGGCTATAATACGAAAGTAACAACAGCCAAAGGCAAAGATGTTGAACTTATTCTTTCGCCTAATCCGTCACACTTAGAAACAGTTGATTCGGTTGTTCAAGGTATTGCACGAGCAAAAATCGACCAACAGATAACAGATGAAACAAAAGTTTGTACCGTAATGATGCACGGCGATGCTGCGATTGCAGGTCAAGGTGTGGTGTATGAAGTCGTACAAATGGCACAGTTGAAAGGCTATCGAGTAGGTGGAACATTGCACATTATTACGAATAATCAAGTTGGTTTTACGACAAACTTCACCGATGCACGTTCTTCAACGTATTGTACAGGCGTTGCGCAAACGACATTAGCACCTGTTTTACACGTCAATGCAGACGATGTTGAGGCGGTAATTGAGGCGATTGAATTGGCGATTGAATACAAACAACGTTATCGTTCCGATATTTTTGTCGATTTGTTGGGCTACCGTAAATACGGTCACAACGAGGGCGATGAGCCTAAATTTACGCAACCAAGTTTGTATAAAATCATTGCGAAACACCCAAATTTAAAAGAAATTTACTTTAAGCAATTAGTTGCCGAAGGCGTTGTTTCCGATGCAGAAATGAAAACCATTACAAGTGCATATAACGATTTCTTGGAAGGTGAATTTGAAACTTCCAAAAAAGCAGACAAAGCATTGGTTTGGAAATTCTTAAAAGACGAATGGAAAGGCTTTAGAGCAAGTACACCACAAGACTTTGAGAAATCGCCCGAAACAGGAGTTTCTAAAAAAGAATTGTTGGCTTTAGCCGAAAAAATAACAAAACTTCCTGAAGGGAAAACCTACTTCCGTAAAATTGCTAAAATTTTGGAAGACAGATACAACGCCATTACTTCCGACCAATTAGATTGGGGTTCTGCCGAAATGTTGGCGTATGCGACCATTTTGGAACAAGGTATGCCTGTACGTATATCGGGACAAGATTGTGAGCGAGGAACATTCTCGCATCGTCATGCTGTTGTTAAAACAGAAGACACCGAGGAAGAAGTAATTACCTTAAATAACATCAACGACAAGCAAGCGAATTTCAGTATTTACAACTCTTTGTTGTCTGAATACGCTGTTTTGGGTTTTGAGTACGGCTATTCGTTAGCCACACCAAAAGGTTTGACCATTTGGGAGGCACAATTTGGAGATTTTGCCAATGGCGCACAAATTATGACCGATCAATTCATTACCGCAGGCGAAGACAAATGGGACGTTCAAAGTAACTTGGTTATGTTGTTGCCACACGGTTACGAAGGTCAAGGGGCAGAACACTCATCGGCACGTTTGGAGCGTTTCTTGCAAATGTCCGCAGATTATAACATTCAAGTTATCAACCCAACGACACCAGCTAATAATTTCCATGCGTTACGCAGACAAGTAGCGAGAGATTTCAGAAAACCACTTGTGGTAGTGTCGCCAAAAATGTTGTTGCGTTACCCTGCTGCAACATCAACCTTGGACGAATTGGCAAATGGCTCGTTCCAAGAAGTTATTGATGACAAAACAGCGAATAAAAAAGAAATTGATACAATCGTTTTATGTTCGGGTAAATTCTATTACGAAGCCAAAGAAAAAGCACAAGAAATTGGTGTTTCAAACATGGCTTTTGTACGTGTAGAACAACTTTATCCGTTGCCACAAACGCAAATTGATGCTGTTATTGCCTCTTATCCAAATGCTAAAAATATTATTTGGGCGCAAGAAGAACCCGAAAATATGGGTGCGTGGCGATATATGGCGATGGCGATGCGTTCCAAAAATTTAATCGGAATTACACGACCTGCATCGGCGGCAACAGCGGAAGGCTCGAAAAAATTACACGAAAAACGTTTGGCAAATCTTTATAAAGCATTGTTTCAATACGCAAAAATTACAGTTCAATAAATAGAAAAATTAAAATTTACGATATGTCAGTTTTAGAAATGAAAGTTCCAAGTCCAGGAGAATCCATATCCGAAGTAGAAATTGCTGCGTGGTTGGTTTCTGATGGCGATTACGTAGAAAAAGACCAAGCGATTGCTGAAGTTGATTCAGACAAAGCAACACTTGAGTTACCTGCCGAGCAAAGTGGTATTATCACTTTGAAAGCAGACGAAGGTGATGTGGTAAAAGTCGGACAAGTGGTGTGTTTAATTGACACTGCGGCAGAACGTCCAGCGGGTCTTGTGCCGAAAGCAGAAGAAGTAAAAACTGCACCTGCGACTTCGACAAGCTCAGCCTCCGTTGCGGCAGTTAATCCAAATCCTGTAAACGAAAAAACATCGTATGCTACGGGAACTCCATCTCCTGCGGCAGCAAAAGCGATGTCAGAAAATAACGTTTCGGCAAGCCAAGTGAAAGGTTCAGGCAAAGACGGACGTATTACCAAACACGATGTTTTATCGGCTATGTCGGCAGGCGTGAACGTTTCGGCTGTTGCAGGTTGGGGCGGAACACGTGACCAAAAACGTGAAAAAATGTCGATGTTGCGTCGTAAAATCGCAGAGCGTTTGGTTTCTGTGAAAAACGATACGGCTATGTTGACGACTTTCAACGAAGTTGACATGAAGCCAATCATGGATTTAAGAAAACAATACAAAGATATTTTTGCGAAAACACACGATGTAAACTTAGGTTTTATGTCGTTCTTTACCAAAGCTGTAACCGAGGCGTTAAACCTTTTCCCAGCAGTAAATGGACAAATTGACGGCAACGAAATCATTTATCACAATTACGCAGATGTCGGCATCGCTGTTTCTTCGCCTAAAGGATTAATGGTTCCGATTGTTCGCAACGCTGAACAAATGTCTTTGGCAGAAATCGAAAAAGAAATCAAACGCTTGGCAGTCAAAGCACGTGACGGAAAAATCACGCCCGAAGATATGACAGGCGGAACATTCACGATTACAAACGGTGGTGTTTTCGGCTCGATGATGTCCACACCAATTATCAACCCTCCACAATCGGCAATTTTGGGAATGCACAATATCGTTGAACGCCCTGTTGCCATTGACGGAAAAGTTGAAATTCGCCCGATGATGTATTTGGCACTTTCGTATGACCACCGCATCATTGACGGAAAAGAATCTGTTGGGTTCTTGGTAAAAGTCAAAGAAATGATTGAAAATCCCGAAAGAATTATCTTCGGCGGGAAAGACCCTTATGAGGTTTTGTTGAATTTGTAAGATAGACTGACTAGTCCTAAAAATCAGAGACAGATTATAGGACTAGTCAACTTATACCAGAAATGTATTTATTATTCAATCACTTCTGAACTAACTTCAACAATTCTTCCATTACAAAATCTTCGTCCCAACGTTCGTGAATGTTTTCGATTGCTAAAATTTGTTGCATGATAGCATCTTGTTTTTTGCCGTTGGCATAGGCATCACGGTAACGAATGTTGCTGAATGTCACTTGTGAATACAAAGGCAACCATAATTCGGGGTGTAATTTGCTGAATTTTGCCTCGATTTTCTTTTGTAACAAAAAATTAGGGTCGCCTGTTTTGTGGCGCATTTCGATGTAATTATCCAAAGACAAATCAATAATCGCATTGCCGTCGGGTTGGCGAGCTTCGGCAAATTCAGCGATTAAATTATCCCAATTTTCGTTGTTTGCTTCCAACATTTCGTTGAAAACCGTACAATCTTCAAAACCTGCATTCATACCTTGTCCGTAAAACGGAACTGTTGCGTGTGCTGCATCACCCAATAAAACCACTTGATTTTTATAATTCCACGGGTGACATTTAACCATAATCAACGTGGAAGTCGGGTTGCGCATATAAACGTCTGCTAAATCAGGCATCAATGCAAGCGCATCGGGAAATGTTTTTTCAAAGAAAGCCGTTACTTTTTCGGCAGTGTTAATCGTTTCAAACGACTGTTCGCCGTGCATCGGGAAAAATAATGTACACGTAAAACTTCCGTCAGAATTTGCCAAAGCAATCAACATAAATTTTCCTCGTGGCCAAATATGCAAGTAATTTTTCTCTAATTTGTGCGAACCGTCTGCATTGGCAGGAATAACCAATTCTTTGTAGCCATGTTCCAAAAACGTTTGGGCGTAATCAAACATCGTGCTTTTTTGCATACGCATTCTGACCGCCGAATACGAGCCGTCCGTAGCAAAAACACGACTCATTTGATGTTCTTCTTTTGCTTTTGTTTGCGCATCTGAAAAAATCAACGTGTTGGTAGTCAAGTTAATATCGTCACATTTTTTATGAAAATGCAAGGTTACATTTGGAAATTCGCCTGCATGATTTAACAATTCACGGTTGAGTTCGCCACGTGAAACCGAATAAATCGCTTGCCCTTCTTGTCCGTAAGGTTGATACGACAAACTTCCGTCCAAAGCGTGCATACAACGCCCATACATTGGGATTGCAATTTTGGCGATTTTTTCCTTCACACCTGCTAATTCAACGGCTTTCCAACCTCTGTCGGACAACGCTAAATTGATAGAACGCCCCTCGATAACAGGTGCAGTTCTCAAATCTTCACGGCGTTCAAAAACGTGAACGTCATATCCTTTTTTTGCCATTAAGATAGCTTGCAAACTACCTACTAATCCTGCTCCTACAATTCCTATTTTTTCCATTTTTACAATGCTTTTGCTAAAATTTGACCAAAACGATAGATGTCTTCAAATGAGTTGTACAGCGGTACAGGTGCCATACGAATAACGTTTGGTTCTCTCCAATCGGCAATCACGCCTTCGGACGTTAAGTAATCGAATAATTTTCGTGCTTCGCCATGTACCAACATCGAAAGTTGCGCTCCTCGTTTGGTTTTATCTCTCGGTGTGATGATTTCAAAACTACATTTTTCGCCATACATTTTGGAAACCTCATCAATGATAAATTCCAAATATCCTGTCAGCAAATCTCTTTTGGTTGTCAATTTTTCCATACCAACTTCGTCAAACATATCCAACGATGCTAAATGTGCTGCCATGCCCAAAACAGGAGCGTTGCTCAACTGCCACGCCTCGGCTGTTTCCATAGGTTGAAAATCGTGTTCCATTAAAAAACGCACAGACTTATCATGTCCCCACCAACCGCCAAAACGGTTTAAAGTCTTATCTTTCAAGTGTTTTTCATGCACAAATAATCCCGAAACGCCACCTGGTGAAGAATTTAAGTATTTATACGTACACCACGCTGCAAAATCGACATTCCAATCGTGTAATTGTACTGCGATATTTCCAGCGGCGTGCGCCAAATCAAACCCTACGATTGCGCCAACAGCATGACCTTTTTCGGTAATTGTTTTCATGTCGAACAACTGCCCCGAATAGTAATTTACGCCACCAATCATAATCAACGCCAACTCATCGCCTAATTCAGCAATTTTAGCATAAATATCTTCTTCATTAATAAGGTGTTCACCTGCTCTCGGTGCAATTTCAATGATTTCTGTTTTGGGGTCTAAGCCGTGAAATTGAACTTGTGTTTGTAAAATATATTGGTCGCTTGGAAATGCTTTTGCCTCGCATAAAATTTTGGTACGCTTTCCTTGTGGCTTGTAAAACGACACCATTAAAAGATGAATGTTTGTCGATAGCGAATGTGTGATAACCACTTCTTTTTCGTGTGCACCAACAATTTTTGCTGCTTTTGCGGAAAGAAATTCATGGTACGAAAACCACGGTTTTTCTGCTAAAAAATGACCTTCAACGCCATATTTTGCCCAAGCGTCTAATTCTTCTTGAATGTATTTTTGTGTTGATTTAGGTTGTAAACCCAATGAATTTCCTGTAAAATAAACAACTTCATTTTTGGTAAACGAAGGGAATAAAAATTGGTTTCTATAATTTTTTAATGGGTCTTGTTCGTCCATTTGTCGGGCGAAAGCCTGCGAATTTTCAAATTTCATTTTTTATACTTGTGTGTTAAAGTTTCAAATTTAGTGAATTTACGGGAAAGGGCAGACGAAAGATAGGACTTTTTTGAAAATTACAAGCTCTCGAAGACGGATTTAATTTCCCCCTTTGGAGGGACAAAGGGGGAGGATTTGTTTTCTTACGTCTATAACACTAATTATTAACAATATACAACTTTCCTCCTCCTCACTCCTCCTCCAAAGGAGGAAGCTGTCTCGTCTTCGAGCAAATATTTACGGTTATTTTTTAATTCTGTCTTTGAGTTTGAATTTCTGTTAAAATCAAAAAATCCCCTGCCGATTGCTCAACAGAGGATTTTTTTTTGACTTTACGATGTTATGATATTAAGACTATCAAGTTAAGAGTACGGAGTGTAGAGTTCAGATAAAAAGACTTTAATTCCGTCATACATCTTACCTCTTCATTACCTGCGGTGCTACTTCGTGGTCTTAACTTGCTTGTCCTAACGTCTAAATTACTCTTTAATGAATTTAACTACTGAACTTCCTGCTTGAACAAAATAAACACCGCTTATTAAGTTACTTACATCAATGCGGTTTGTTCCTGCGTTTAGTTCTTGCACCGCAACCGTTGCGCCTAACAAATCAACAATTTTAATACTTGTTGCTGTTTTTACCTCGATATTCAACGTACTGTTTGCAGGATTTGGGTACACAGAAAGGTTGTTCATTTGGCCTCTTTAACACCTAAATCTTCCTCTTGATTTCTGTGTTCAAATATTTGCTTTACTTCTTCATCTGAAATAGCGCGACTGTAATATAAAAAGTCGCTCATAGCTCCGTGGAAATATAAATTATTTGCTCCGTCACGGTATCCGATGTTGATTTTGCGGTAAGAGGCATTAAAGTCATGCATAATATCGTTTGGATATACACTAACATGAAGTGTTACTTCACTAACAAGTGTCGTGTCAATGTAAGCTCGATGTATTCTTGCATCGCTTTCGATACTTGAAGTATATGTGTAAAGTCGCCATTCCCCAAAATTGGGTATTGTGTCAGATGTAGAAACAGGAAAAAAATTAGTATTCGGCAATTGTGAATAATATCCTCCCTGAAAAGAGGCATATTCACCACCGCTATAATGTACACGCATAAAACGTTGATGTGTCGGGTCATTTCCATGTTCTACAATGTTTGAATATGTATTATCAATCCCAGTAAATCTTACCCATACCGAATACGAAAAATCCTACGTACGGAAAGCAGTGTCTTCTGCCGAAGTATATTCGTACTGCAATCCAAATGTACCTAAACTACTCGTAACGGCAATCGCCGAATCTGATGTGTTTGGAGATCCTGCACTTATGTATTGGTAACTCCCTGTTTTGAGTGTTGCGTGGCGGTTGTTGCCCGAAACATCGTTGAAATTTCCGTCAAACGGATAATGTAATTGCAAACCCGCCGTTGGAATTTGCGCTTGTGCTACAAATGTCATCGACAAGAGTGCAACTGCTGAAAAGAATAATCTTTAAAAATGTTAATTAATAATTAAGTCACAAAGCTATGTCAACGCAATCAAAAAACAATGCGCCAGTTTACGAAACCCCCATTTGGGTTTGTGAAAGGGGTGTTTTTGGCGATTTTAACATTTTCAAAAGAGCGATTTTGAGGTTTTGGATTAGAATTTTTAATGGGTTTTAGCTGTAATCTAATTTTTTGTTTTGGAATATTAGAAATTTTTTTCTTATCTTTACCAATAAAATTTAAGCGTTATGACGGCTATCGAACTTAAAAAACAGCTAATAAATCGTATATCCATTATAGATGATGTTTCTTTTCTTAAAGCCATTAGAACGATACTTGACACAAAATACACACAGCAAACACTAAAACTTTCAGTTGAGCAACGCAATGAAATTCTGCAATCTAAAAAAGATATTGAACACGGTTTTGTTACCGAACAATCTGATTTAGATAAAAAATTTGAACTATGGCTAAACGAAAAATAGTTTGGTCACGGAAAGCAGAGCTAAAGCTTTTTGAAATTTTGGATTTTTATAAAAGCAGAAACGGAAATAGTACTTATTCCAAGAAACTCTACAAAAAATTCATAAAAGAACTTTTACTTTTAAACGCACACCCTGAACTCGGTATTCCAACGGAAATTGAATTTGTAAGAGGTTTGATTGTTGATGATTTTATTTTGTTCTACGAAATTTCTTCTGAAACTATTTATGTCCACACACTTTGGGAGTGCAGACAAAATCCTGATGAATTAAAAATAATTTAAAGAGTTTCCAAGATAGCGTGTAACTTTGTATTTGAAATAAATTTCACAACTGAATTACCCACTTGCACAAAGTAAACACCTTTTGTAAAGTTACTTACATCAAGTGTGTTTGTACCTATATTAATGGTTTGTCTTTTGTCTTTTGTCTTTCGTCTTCCTGTCTAATCAATTTCATTCTACGCAACGATTTCTTCACAAACCATGTGAAAAATTTCCGTTGACCGAAGATTGTTCCGACAACGATTATCATGGCGAAATAAACAGGTAAAATCAAAATGAAAGCGAGTGGCCAATAAAAATACCACGCTAAATTATCGGTTGTGATACCTAAAAATTTCAAGGCAGGCTTCATTAAATAACCCGATATACTACCGTTAATGCTAAATACAATAAGTATAATTGCAATGTCCCAATTCGATTTAACTCCCCAACGTTCTTTTAACTTTTTCAATGGTATAAAATTAATTAAAATAATTTACGCAAAATGTATGTAGCGCATAACTTTAAATGATAATTCGGTAAACAATATTTTCGCATTAGCATTGCGGTCGATGTGGTAATGTGCATCGCTGAAATGTTGCATAAAATCAAAAATGTTGTTTCCTGTGATAAAACGAGCAAAATTCTTTAAAAATTGTGCTTCTTCGTCAGATACTTTGGTTAGTTGGTCTTCGGTGTAATTTTTCAGCATACTTTGGCGAAACATGTGCAAGGCATATTCCAAAAACAGTTTTTGTTTTTCTTTTCCCTCGGTCGCCATGTTGTCCGACCAATTCATCATGTCAATCACGGATTTTTTATAGCAAACACGCATAAATTGCACAAATTGTTCCCGATTAAAATCCTTGTCTTTGGCATCGGAAAGGAGATGAAAAGCTGTTACTAAATTTCCGTCCGATTGCGCCGCAACACTAATTGCTTGCGTGGGCGAAAGACTAAATTTTTGCTGTATTTCGTCGGCGATTTCTTGCGTGTTCAAACGTGGAACTTTCACAATTTTTGTTCTCGAAATAATCGTTGGCAACAAATTGTCGGGATTAGAAACGACGAGAAAAAACAAAGTTTTTGCAGGTGGTTCTTCCAAGATTTTCAAAAGTTTGTTGGAACACGTAGCGTTCATGTCTTCCGCTTGCCAAATCACCATAATTTTATAACCGCCCTCAAACGATTTTAAGCTCAATTTCTTGATAATTTCTTGACTTTCTTCTGTTCCAATGATTGGTTTTCTCCCTTTTTCGTCAATTTGTTGTGTCCATTGATTGATATTGAAATACGGTGTTTGCTTGTTGATTTCACGCCAATCGGGTAAAAAAGAATTACTCGTTTTAGCAATTGCCTGTACCGCTGGAAAGCTAAAATGCAAATCGGGGTGTTGCAATTCGGAAACTTTACGACAACTCGGACATTGCCCACAACTGTCTGTTTCTGACTTGTTTTCGCAGAAAATATATTGCACAAACGCCAAAACCAAGGGCAACGTTCCCGACCCCGAATTTCCCAAAATCATTTGCGCATGGCTGATTTTATTATTCTTAAAATCTTGTATTAATTGACCTTTTAACTGTTCTTGTCCAATAACCTGTGAAAACTGCATTATTTTTCCCGATTTTATTCAAAAAAATAAAAGTACATATAAAAATAGTATGTGCAATAGAAAATAGCGTGAATATGTAATAAAAAACAATTTTGTTTACTTTTCGTTCGTTAATTTGTGTAAATTTGTTAGATTTAATGCGTTATTGAACGTAAAACATGAACAAGACATTATTGATTTTACTTATTACGACACTTTTTGCGTTTCACGTGAAAGGACAAGATGTTTATTATGATTCTATTACGCTACCTCCGCACTTGCATTTCAGTAATAACGTGTTGGAAATGAAAACTTCTGCTGATGGAGTTAAGTTGGATAAAGTCAAAATAAAAGTAGATGTTGCCCAAAAAGAGATTGTTTTGTCAGCAAAAAAATCAAACCATCAGTATTACCGAATAAGACATACATTTGACTTGAACCGTTATAAAATCACCGATATAACGTCGTTTAAGGTCTATTGGTTAAATCCCGACAACAGTAAAATTCCGCTGACGGTTTATTCAAAAACAAAACCGTATTATACTTCGTCTATTTTTCCTTTTCGGGAAGGCGGCAAATGGTTTTATGTGGATAGCAATTTTAACAAATTAAGCGATGAATTTGATTTTGTTTATCCATTTTATCACAACTATGCGGTTGTTCAAATAAATAACAAATATGCTTTGATAAATAAAGCGATGATGCTTTTGACGCAACCTGTTTTTGAAGAGATAAGGTATCAGAGTTATCATAATGACTTGAAAACACCTTATTTTTACGTTACAAAAAATAAAAAACAGTTTCAGATTGATACCACAGGGCAAGAGTTTCGTGAATCTTATATCGGTCCATGGACTTGTGGGGGCGACGGTGGTTATATGAGTAAAGATGTTGTTGTCTATAAATCAAATGGAAAAATGGGATTGCAGACATTATTCGATACTATTACTCCTGCTATTTATGATACAATAATGCAAATAAATAAACCTAATGCGCACAAATTAGATTTTGTGGTTAACATAGGCAAAAAATACGGCGTTATAGACTCGCAAGGCAAAGAAAAATTACCGATAATCTATGATGAAATTAGGATAGATGTGTACGATAATTGGTATTATGACCCAGACAAAGAAATGTTGGTTTGTATTGATGACAAATGTGGATTTGTAGATAGAACATTTCAGGCATTGACGGAACTAAAATATACCGATGGTTTGCCGTTTAAGTTGGGTTTTTCCTTGGTTCAAACGACTGATGGAAAATGGGGATATATTGACCGACAAGGAAAAGAATATTGGCGGTGATTTCAAAAAAACAATTTATTCCTATTTTTACACAAAAAAACAGTCAACAACTTTGATTTCCTATGAAAATTCTTTTTTTAGACCGTGTACACCCCATTCTTGAACAGCGTTTGACAGCAAACGGCTACACGTGTATTGACGGAACAGAAACGGAATTATCGGAATTGAACTTACAAGATGTCGCAGGATTAGTGGTGCGTTCTCGTGTGAATTTAGATGAAAAATTTTTGAAAAACGCTCCAAACTTAAAATTCATTGCACGTTCGGGCGCAGGCATGGAAACCATTGATGAGGAATATTGTCAACAACGCAACATCACACTTTTTAACGCTCCCGAAGGAAACAGAACGGCTGTCGCAGAACACGCCTTGGGCATGATTTTGTCACTTTTTAACAAACTTTCCAACGGAAATGATGAGGTGCGCAACGGCGTTTGGAACAGAGAGGGCAACCGAGGATTAGAACTTTCGGGAAAAACAATCGGCATTATTGGTTTTGGGAATAATGGCAGTGAATTTGCAAAATTATTGAGCGGTTTTGACTGTCCGATTTTGGCTTACGATAAATACAAACAAAACTTCGGGACAAGTCGCATTCAAGAGGTTGATTTGGAAACAATTTTTGAACAAGCTGACATCGTAAGTTTTCACATTCCACAAACACCCGAAACACTTTACTTTGCCAATACGAATTTCTTTCAAAAGTTCAAAAACCCCATTTACCTTATCAACCTTTCTCGTGGAAAAATTGTCCAATTAGAAGATTTATTGACCGCTATCACAAACGGAAAAATCTTAGGTGCGTGCTTAGACGTTTTGGAAATCGAAAACAAAAAATTTGAACAGCAATTCGCTGAAAAGCAACTTCCTACAGCAATTTCTGAACTTTTAAAAAACGATAAAATCCTATTTTCGCCACACGTTGGCGGTTGGACAGTCGAAAGTTATTTTAAGTTGAGTGATGTTTTAGCGGATAAGATTTTGGAATATAGCTCATACAAATAAAAAGGAAAGTATTTTAATTTGGTAAAGAATCTGTTGGGATTAGGAGGATGACTATTACACCGAGCACATAGAGAAAACTCCGTACAATAAACCTCCGTGCATCTCTGTGAAAAAATCTCCGTGTGTCCTTTGCGGTTAAAAGACATTACGATTTTAGGACATTAGTTATAACGGATAAAAGGCGAAAGACAAATTGAGGTGTTTACGAAGTCAAGTCTTACAGCGAAGCGTGTCTTACGTCTTTGCTCTTGCAGCGAAGCGGGTCTATAGTAAAAGACAAAAAACTTTTTTAACGTGTTTCACAAAAAATATGTACTTTCGTGCTGTGGCGAAAGAAAAGAAATATAGTTTTACGTTTGAAGAGGACGACATTTCCGAGTTTTATTTAATCGGAATTTGTTCGCACGTGCCTTTTTTTAAATTGGCGTGGGACATTAATCGGAATTTGGATTTTCAATTAGCGTTGGAGGAAAAAGCATTTACTGTTTTTGGCAAGAAAGGTGTAGAATTTTCTTTTCCGTATTATCTCCAAAGAATAGACGATGATTTTTTGAGTATTTATTTAATCAAAAACAAAGACAAAGGACAAACGTTAATTCCTGAATTACAGCAAATTGACTATTTCCTGTTTTTTGTCAACAACCAAACGCAAAATTTAACAGCAATCCATACAAAATTAAAAACCTTAGATAGCGTTGTATTATCGGAAATTTATGATCCGAAAAAATACGCATCTACAAGTAATATAATATTTGAATAATGAAAAGAACAAAAATTGTAGCAACAATCGGGCCTGCATCTTCGGATAAAGAGGTGCTTAGACAAATGATTTTAGAAGGTGTCAACGTGTGCCGTTTGAACTTCTCACACGGACTTTATGAAATGTATGAAAAAATCATCAAAACTATTCGTGAACTGAATGAAGAAATGGGCATGAACGTTGCCATTCTCGCTGATTTACAAGGTCCGAAAATTCGTTGTTCTGAAATGGAAAATAACGGCGTGGAAATCAAAGACGGCTCGGAAATTACCATTACAACCGATGAGATTATTGGTAACGCAACAAAATTCGGAATTAACTACAAACAACTTCCTGCCGAAGTAAAAGCTGGCGAAAAAATCTTGTTAGACGACGGAAAATTAGCATTGGAAGTTGTTAGCACAGACGGTGTGAAAGAATTTAAAGTAAAAGTTCTTCACGGTGGAATTTTATCTTCTAAAAAAGGCGTGAATTTACCAAATACCAAAATTTCGATTCCGTCTTTAACCGAAAAAGATCGCAAAGATTTAGACTTTGTTTTGTCACAAAACATCGACTGGATTGGCTTGTCATTCGTTCGTTCGGCACGTGATATTATCGAATTAAAATATTTGATTAAAAATGTGCAGTCAACGGCAAAAGTTGTTGCGAAAATCGAAAAACCAGAGGCGTTGGAAGATATTAACGAAATTATCCGTGAAACCGATGCAGTTATGGTGGCTCGTGGCGATTTGGGTGTTGAAATTCCGTTTCAAAGCGTTCCGTTAATTCAAAAAATGCTAATCCAAAAATGTGTGCAACAAGCCAAACCTGTTATCGTGGCGACACAAATGATGGAAAGTATGATTACAAATATTTCGCCAACACGTGCCGAAGTCAATGACGTTGCGAATGCTGTTATGGACGGTGCTGATGCTGTGATGTTGTCGGGTGAAACGTCTGTGGGACAATTTCCTGTGCAAGTTATCAAAGCTATGGCGGACATTATTTACGAAATCGAGTCGTTTGAGGGAATTTACAACAAAGAAATGACACCTGTCAAAGCGACCACACGTTTTATCTCAGATTCGATTTGTTTTAATGCGTGTCGTTTGGCACAACGTGTTGAGGCTGATGCGATTATCGGAATGTCATATTCGGGTTATACAGCGTACAAAGTGGCTTCGCAACGTCCAAAATCACCGATTTTTATTTTCACGAGCAATCATAGTATTTTAACGCAATTGAATTTGGTTTGGGGTGTGCGTGCATTTTATTACGATTCCAAAGTCAGCACCGACCACACCATTGCAGATATTAAGTACATTTTGAAAAAACAAGGTTTAATTCAAGAGGGCGATTTGATTATCAACATTGCATCTATTCCGATTGAAGAAAACGGAAAAACCAATATGCTGAAATTGAGCCAAGTAAACTGATTTTTAGCTTATTGCCGAAATGTTTAACCGATTTATTCCTGAAAAACGCTTGCACCAAGCATACATTTTTTTGTGTATTGTCTTGGCTATTTTCATTCCGTTAAACAAAGTCGGGTTGTCTATTACAACGCTTTTGTTGGGTTTGCTAACGCTTTTTTTTACGCCTTTAACACGCCTTAAAGAAACGTTCAAAACGCATAAAAGTAGTTTGCTCGTGTTGGTATTGTTGGGTTGGAGTTTACTTAGTTTAAGTTGGACAAAAGACCTTGCAAGCGGTTTCAAATACATCAATTTGATACTGCCGTTTTACATCGTGTTTTTTGTGTTGGCACTTCGCCCGATACGTGCGGAAAAAGAACGTTTTTACATCTTAAATGCATTTATCTTAGCGACTTTCGGCACAGCGTTGACGAATTGGATTGTCTATTCGCAACAAACGGATTATTACCATTACGATATGCGTGAGATGAGTTTGTTTACTTCGCATATTCGCTTTGCGCTAATGGTTGTCATTGCGCTTGTTTTGAGTGTTTATTATTTTTTCAAAACGAAACAAAATTGGAAATGGCTGTATTTGCCAATTGGCTTGTTTTTGCTGTATTACACCTATCGTTCGGAAGTGATTAGCGGTTATATTTCGGTTACTGTTGCGCTCGTTGGAGCGTTGATTTACACACTTTTTCACTTTATTCCAAACAAAAAAATAGCGTGGTCACTCACGGTAATTTTTATATTGGGAACTGCTTTTACAGGTGGAATAATTGCGACTAAACTTTTTTCACGACCCCATTTCAACGTGTTAACACACACCAAACAAGGTAATTTATATTGGAGCGACACGACCAATACAAAGTTTGAAAATGGCTATCCGATTAATGTTAACATTCAAGTTGACGAGTTAAACGATGCGTGGCAAAAACGCTCGGCGGTTGCGTTGCATGACTTGGCAAAAAACGGCATGACGCACCAATCTAATTTAATTCGCTACATGACTTCCAAAGGTTTGAACAAAGATGCCGAGGGCATTTCAAAGCTGACCAAAAAGGACATTCAAAATGTTGAAAATGGCTTTATTTCGATTTATCAAGAAGACAATTCGATGCGTACACGCTTGCAAAATATCGCCGATGAATTAGCTTACCGAGGAAATGACCCTAACGGCTTGACGTTTTTACAACGCTTAGAATATTGGAAAGCAGGCTTGGCAATCGTCAACGAACATCGTTTGGTTGGTGTTGGCGCAGGAAGTTCAAAGGCTTATTTTTTGGATTACTACGACCAAACAAATTCTAAATTAGCGACCGAAAATCGCAGAGAATCACACCAACAATTTTTGTCAATCGCTGTGAATTTCGGACTTGTCGGCTTAGGAATTTTTGTGTTATTGTTGATTTTTGTCTTTCTTGAAACACCCCAAAAAGTACATTATTATTTGATTTTGGCGATTTTGCTTGTTTCATTTCTCAACGAAGACACACTTGAAACGCAGACAGGAGGAACTTTAGTCGCTTTCTTTTTCAGTTTTTTGAGTGGAATTTCTGTTAAGGGTCAGCAACAACAAAACCGATTGGATAATTAAAATCAACAAAAAAATCGTTGCAACAGACAATCCCCAAAATTGCAAATGCAACACATCTGAGAACTTCAAAGCAGCGATTAAACTTAGAAAACTCAAAAACTGAAACGTTGTCAACAAGATAAAACGTTGTGTAAAATTAAACTTTTCGGGATTTTTATTCCGTATGATGAGCGCACTCAAAAAGATGATAACGGCAATCGTTCCGTCAACGATGTACGTGGTTTTCAGTAAGACTTTTAAAACGCCAAAATTGACTAACGTAAAATGCACTCCCAGCACGATAAGCGAAAGTCCTAAATAATATAAAGTTTGTTTTTTATTCATCACCCATTTGTTTTATTTCTTTGATTACTAAATACATCGCAATACAAACGCCCAATAAAGAAAGCCCAACTGTCCAACCTTGCGTTTCATTGTTTTGCTTGCCATCGAGATACGTTCCCAACCACGTAAACAACCCGATAACAACGCCCATTTGAACACCAATACCGCTAAAGCGAACGAATTTATTTTGATTTTTGCTCATTTTTTAAGTGTTGAGGGGTTGTTGCACTAATTCGTCCCCAAGTTGGGAACTAATTATATTCGATTGATTATTAGCGCATTGTAATTGGTTCGCAAGTTGTGAACCAATTACAAGGTTTTCGAAATCAATATACTCTTCTTGTATCATTTTGTTCTTTTTTGAAAACTGCTACGGAGCGTAGCAGTTTTGATTATGCTTTGTTCATTTAAACTTTTTAAATACACATTCGTAATTTTAATGCAATTTAGGCAAAGGTAGTCTATCAATAATGGTGATTTGCTCCTTTTTTCTGTACAAAGTATCTACTACAACAATCGTATTGTCGTTCAAAAAGTATAAGATAGTGAATGAATTTTCTTCTATTCTGTTATCGCTTTCGTTTACATCAAAATACCAAGCGTAATTTTTTACAGAATCGACAATCTCACGCTTTTCACTTTTTTCGTTTCGAACTGGTTTGTAATATGTTTCATAATACCCCTTAATTGTTGAATTATCAGATGGGAAAAGTAATTTTAATCCATCAAATTTAATTGTTGTATCACAAATTATAGCCCCACATCTTGAAGAGTCGTTCCACAAAATATAACTTTCATTGTACCCGTCATTTTTTGTATAAGTGTAGTATTCCTCCGTAGCTAAATAATCACACGAATTTACTACTAATGCTAAACTAAGGCAAACCAATAAATGTATCTTTTGTATCATCTTCATTGCGTATAACGTTCTAAAAAAGGACTTTTCACGAATGTTTTCCTCCCCAATCAATACTTCTCAAAGAAGAAATCTTGGTATTCGCTGATGTTTCCTTTTTCAAAGAGTTTGATGATGTTTTCTTTGGTAATGTAGAAAATATCCGCCTCAACGATAACGCCCAAATCTGCTTTGGAAGATTTAAACTTGTTGACGTAATTTTTTGCTTGGTTGAATGTCGTTGACTTCACCGTAATTACATTTTTGTCACCCATTAATTTGGTTTCGGTTACTAAATTTTCCTTACTAAAATAACGTTTGCTGAAATCTGCAATTTTATTTTTGTGGTTTAAAATCTTGTTTTCTTGTTCTTTGTCAAACACGATAACAATCCAAAAATCACCTTTTTCGGAGTGAACAAATGTATTTTTCTTTGAGAAATCCGCAGGTTCATTTTTGGAATAACCATTTTTGATAATACCTAACATTTCATCGGCTCTTGCTGATTCAGGCGTGTTTGGATATTCGGCTTTAACTTGTTCTAAAACAGGAATTAACAATGCTTTATCATTGTTCATCTGACCCAAACAAAGTGCTTTGATTAGCATATATTTTGAGCGGTATTTGTTGTCTTTTTCGTTCGCAATCACTTCTTCAGCTTTACCCAAAACGGCATAATACAAACCTCGGTTGTAACGGTCTAAATAGCGTAAATATTCTTGTTCGTAAATTTCCTCAATTTTTTTGCGTTTTGTAAAGAAATCAGGGTCGTTCAAATACGCTGCATAGTCCGTTTTTGGGTAATTTGTCAAGATGTAATTACGCTGTGTACTGGCGATATTTGGGTCGCTGTTTTCGTACATACGATACAACTGAAACGATGCCATTGGGTTAAATTCGCTTTCAAAATTCTTGTCCAAAACAAACTGAAACTGCTGTGTTGCTAACGCTTGTTCGTTTAATTGTTCTTTGTAAATCATACCTGCATCGTAGCGCGCCTCGACATAACGTTTGTTTGACACTTCCAAGGCACTGTCTGATGTTGGCAAATTAGCTAACAATTCTTCGGCTGTTGGCCCTGTGTTTTGAGCAGGCATTTTGTCTTTTTTGTCGTCTTCTTTGGTGGTGTCGTCTTCTTTGAAAGTAGCAAAGGACATCTTGTCGGAACGTCGCCAATCGTCTTCATTTTGACGATAACCCCATTGTTTACGGAAATCGTTAAAACCTTGTTCTTTCAGTTTTTGATTGGAGAAATAATTTTTACTTCCACCTGTTGCACTGCTTGTGATTGCGCCCGTAGTTGTTAATTCCTTTTGACGTTGAAGTGCCAATGCTTTTTCTTTTTCAGCATCTTCTTTCATCTTTTTGATGAGTTTTTCGGCAAACTTTTCTTGCTCCTCAGGGCTCATTTTTGCAATACGCTGAACGCTATCTTCGTATTCGGCAATTTCAATCGACTCAACCAATTTTTTCAGTTTAGTTGCTCTGTTCAAAATCGTTTCGTAATTCGGGTATTTCTCATCGACTAACTTCGAACAACTATCGTAATAGCGTTGCGCCTGAACATAGTTTTTATCTTGGTAGTTGATGTCTGCTAAACGCTCGTACGTTCGTCCTTTTTGACGCTTGTTAGAAACCGAATAGAAAATAGATTTGTTGTAGTTCTTTAAAGCATTTTCACGGTTATTTTCACGCATATCCATTTCGCCGATTGCGTAGAAAATTTGGTCACGGTATTCAAAGTTTTTCGCATCACGGGACATTTTGTTTAGCTCTTTTCTAACTTTTTCGCCTCCGCCCGTCATTGCTCGGTTCATGCGTGCTGCAAAATTAATTTCAAACGGTGTGTTGTATTTGAGTGTTGCCGTGTAATTTTCAGCTGCTTTCGTGTCGTTTTTCATCTTTTCGTACAACTGCCCGATGATGAAATGCACACGCCCTTTGTCTTTTTTCTTGGCATATTCCAAGGATTTTTCGAGTGATGCAATAGCCTCTTCGTAATTTTTTTTCGCCACAAAATATTCGCCTTTTGTCAAGTGTAAGTCGAAATAAAGTTTCTTTGGAAATGGTACAAACTCCAATCCTTTTTTCTCTTCTTTTTCTTTCTCTCGTTTTGCTTTTTCTTTGGCACGTTTCTTCGCTTTTTTCGACATTTTTTTCTTCGTGTCGTCTTTGCTTGCACCGCCTTTTTTAGCTTCTGCCTGTTGTTGTTCTGTCTTTTCAGCGGCAGCGTCTAACATATCAAGGTTTACTTTCGCTGCGCCCAATTCGCCAAGTTGCAATTGATTTCGAGCAATCCACAGCGTTGCAGCATAGTTGGACGGATCTTCTTTGAAAAATTTGCGGACAAACTCAAAATTCTTGATAGACTCTTCAAAATCACGGCGATAGTACATTGCTCGACCGATAGCGATGTAATTTTCGTCTATCCATGGATTGTACTCGGCTTTTTTCTTAGACGGTTTGTCGATAGACGGCATACTGTGTAAGGAAATGACACGTTTGCATTTTGAAATTGCCGTGTCAATCGCAGGGTAAAGTGCCATAACTTCCTGTTCATTCGGAATGGAAGAAATCGGCAAAACATTGAAAAAATCCTCTTTTTTGTTGTCATTATACGTTTTCAAAGACGTGTATAACAACTCGTTGGCATTGTACAAACCGTTGTATTTTGCTGTCGTTCCGTGATACAAGCGGTTTACAAACGTATTTTTATCCGCATTACAAGCCGTAACAGCGACGATAATTAATAAAATTCCTAACGGTTTAAATTTCATGAAAAAATAAAATGTGTTTTCTAAACGTTCAACCGACAAAGTTATTTTAAATATGTGAGAAACTGATTAAAAAAATGCTGATAATTTTATAAAAGCATATTTTTTGTCTAATGAATTTAATCATCGTAATAAAACAAGAGAATAAATTACTCGATTGTCGTTATGGTGCGTGGTTTATTTGGTAAATTCACTTACTGAAATATACTTCATCAATTTGTCATAAACTTGCCGTTATCGGCAAGAATTTACAACCGATGTAATGTTATTCTTGCCGATAACGGCAATAAAGTTAGTGTCGGCACACTTTTTTGAGTTGAACATCTATGTTTTTTCCCGACTTTCTC
>DAOMPZ010000029.1:0-5613 GCA_035445045.1 Crocinitomicaceae bacterium
CGACACGTATGTTTGGAAAATTATCATTAAGAAAACTTCCCTTGATGATAAAATCGTTAAAACAGGACATATTACGTTGTTGAGATAAGTTAACAAGCGGTATTTATTTTGTAAATATCACTTCCGAGGGAATTACAATCGTGCGAAAAATTGTGATAGCGAAGTAATTCTAATCAAATACTAAGTGCATTTTAAAAACTAAAACAAAAAAGCTGGCCATAGGGTCAGCTTTTTTTGACAGGGCAATTTTAGGGCATTAGCCTGAGATTCTGTGTTAATCTCCAAGGGAAATATTTTCATACGAAAACACGGAATTTTATTAAATTCACTACACTAATCGGCATATTATCTATTTTTGTCCTATATATGCAAAGACATGACATTAACACAAATAATTGAAAATCAACTAAAAATTGACCGTTCGGCAATGGAAAAAGCTATTGAAACAGCAAAAAAACAAGCAGAAACGGACAAAAAAAATACGACTTTGGTGGCAAAACTGTTAAATTTGATTGATTTGACAACATTAGAGGGAAAAGATACAACCTCGAAAGTGCGTGAATTTAGCCAAAAAGCCAAATCCATTTCGGCGCAATATC
The DNA here is from genome assembly GCA_035445045.1 of Crocinitomicaceae bacterium. Classification (GTDB taxonomy): domain Bacteria; phylum Bacteroidota; class Bacteroidia; order Flavobacteriales_D; family Crocinitomicaceae; genus 40-80. Next base: position 600 of record DAOMPZ010000029.1, read on the forward strand.
CAAATTTTCCGAATGTTGCGGCGGTGTGTGTGTATCCTACTTTGGTGGCTACAGCCAAAAATGAATTAAAAGACACTTCCATTCGTGTAGCATCGGTTGCTACGGGTTTTCCAAGCGGTCAGTTGCCGTTGGATTTGAAAATTGCCGAAGTTCAATACGCCTTAAAGCAAAGTGCGGACGAAATTGACATGGTTATTTCACGAGGTACGTTTTTGATGCACGATTACAAAACTGTTTTTACTGAAATTCAAGAAATTAAAAAAGTTTGTGGACAAAAAACGTTAAAAGTCATCTTGGAAACAGGCGAATTAGAAACTTTGGAAAATATCCAATTAGCAAGCGATATTGCCATTCTTGCAGGTGCAGATTTTATCAAAACCTCAACAGGGAAAATTCCGCAAGGAGCAAGTTTAGAAGCGGTTTACGTGATGTTGCAATCCATTAAAAATTCGGGCAAAACAATTGGAATCAAACCGTCGGGTGGAATTTCTTCGGTCGAAGATGCACTTCAATATTACCACTTAATCGCACAGGAATTAGGCAAAAAATGGCTTAAAAACTCACTTTTTCGCTTTGGCGCAAGTAGCCTTGCAGGAAAAATTTTAGGCACATTAACACACGACAAAGAAGCGGAAAACTTCTTTAAATCGGGGTATTGAGTTCGGAATTTAGAATATCAAAATTTAAAATGTAAACATTTTTGCTTATATTTGCATTATGAATACGCAATTAACAAAATACAAAGGCATTCACCCAGGGATAGTATTAGAACGGGAATTAAAAAAACGTTCGCTCAAAAAACGTCCTTTTGCGCTTGCTGTTACTGAACATCCACAAACCTTTAATGCTATTACCAAAGGCAAAAGAGGTATCAGTATCGGGTTGGCTTTAAAAATCGAAAAAGAATTGGGTTTTGAAGAAGGCTCTTTGGCTCTTTTGCAAACCTACTACGACATACAAAAAGAAAAAGAAAAGCAACAACAAACAACGCCAAATTTGTCGTTAATTCGTAAAATTTTATTTTGGGACACTGATTTTAGTCGCCTTGATTGGAATAAATACTATAAAGCCGTTATTAAGCGTGTATTTGAACGAGGTAACGAAACTGAAAAACAAGAAATAATCCGTTTCTATGGCAACACCAAAGTACAAGCTGTGTTGAATACCGAAAGTACCAAGCCAATGACGCTTCGAAATCATAAACCAAATTAACGATGCTTTATTACAATACCGTAAATAAACTCTTAAAAGAAACGCTTGTTTTGTTGATGAAAGCAGAAATATTTAATGATTTTCGTTTGGTTGGAGAAACAGCGTTAAGTTTACAATTAGGACACCGAGAATCTGTCGATATAGACTTTTTTAGCGATGTTCCTTACGGAAATATTGATTTCGATGCCATTGATTTGTTTCTGAAACAACATTTTTCGTACGTTGATTTTCCTGCTAATATTTCAACTCCAATAGGAAAATCGTACTATATTGGCGCAAATAAGGAAAGCAACGTGAAATTGGATATATTTTACACAGACACGTTCATACAGCCGATAGTACTTGTTGATGAAATAAGGCTTTCTAGCGTGGATGAAATCGTAGCGATGAAAATAGATGTGGTACAGCGAAAAGGTCGCAAAAAAGATTTTTGGGATTTACACGATTTGTTAAATAAATACAGCGTAGAAGATATGCTCAACCTACATCAAAAACGTTATGAATATACACACGACCGCAGTTTGATTTTACAAAATATTACTGATTTTTCACAAGCCGATGACGACTTTGACCCTATTTGCTTGCGTGGTAAATATTGGGAATTTATAAAAGAAGACATTATCGAATGGAGTAAAAAATAAAACGATTATCAAATTCCCACACCTTTACTCAATAAATCAAACAGATAAAAATATTTAATGCAATACATTCATTTTCTTTCGTAAATTAGACAAAATAAAAACTTAAAATTATGAAATTACGCTCCTTAATTATTGACGATGAATTGTTAGCACGCAAAAATTTGACGATGCTAATTCAAGAGTATTGCCCTGAAATTGAAATCATTGGCGAAGCTGAAAACAAAGAAGATGCTAAAGCAAAAATTGCAGCACTTAAACCCGATGTAGTCTTTTTGGATATTCGTATGCCGAGCGAGGCGGAGGGCTTGGACTTGTTGAATGAAATTGAAAACAAAGATTTTTTCGTCGTTTTCGTGACTGCGTTTAAAGATTATGCCTTGCGAGCATTTAACGCAAGTGCGGTGCATTACATCTTAAAACCCATTGATATTGAAGATTTGCAATTAGCTGTCAGTAAATTAGTTACTGCAAAACAAATCTTTGAAGAAAACCCTGATAACTTTATCACGTATTTTAATTCACTAAAAAATCTGTCCGATACCTTGGTAAACAACAAGAAAAATAATCAAGTTGTCATCAGTCATACAAAAGGATTAAAAGTAGTTGAAGACGATACGATTATGTATTTAGATGCTAGCGGAAATTGTACAACCATTTATTTCAATGACGGCACACGCTATTTGGACACCCGAACACTGAAAATTTACGAAAGCGTTTTAGACCCCGACAAATTTTTCAGAATACATAAATCGCACATTATCAATCTAAAATATTTAAAAGAATTTGTCAGCGAAGACGGTTTTTTTGTCGTGCTTAAAAACGATGCTAAAATGCCTGTTGCTCGTAACCGTTCGAGTGACTTTGTAAAATATCTGAAAAAGCGATGAAAAATTTTGTTTCGTTAGGATACTTGCTGATACTCTCTGTTTTTGCTTTCGGGCAGGAATATTCGTTTATCAATTATTCTATCGAAAATGGCTTGCCACAATCACAAGTAAGTTCATTTGCCCAAGATAAAAACAATTATTTATGGGTTGGAACAATGGGAGGTTTGGCAAAATTTAACGGACAAACATTTTACACTTACTCAACAAAAGACAATTTATTAAACAACCGCATTACGTCTTTGTGGTACGCCAACGACACGCTTTTTGTCGGGCATGAGGGCGGTTTTTCAATTGGTGTCAATGAAAAATTTAAAACATTTCGATTCAATGAAAACGACAAAAATAGTCCTACAAGTAAGGTTCTTTCGTTTAATAGCAAGATTTTTGCTTTTACGAACGGAAACGGTTTTTACACGTTACACAACAAAAAACTACAACATAAATCACTCCATTCAAGCGACAAAAACAGAATTAGAGGCGCATTGGTTTTAGACAACAGCTTGTTTTTAGCAACACGTGACGGAATTTTGTTCAGCAAAGACGGAGATTCCTTTTTGACTTTAGCTCAAACTGAAGGGTTGAACGTTTCTGGCTTAACACGTTTTGACGATAAAAAACTCGTTTTAACAACGTTTGACAATGAAATTATTTTGTATGATTTGTCAAGCAAAACACTTCAAACAACAGTTTTGCCGAATACAATTTATGGTTTACGCAACTGCTTTGTCGATTCTAAATATCAAATTTGGGTGCCACATTTGGAAGGCATTGTACTATTAAGTCAACAACTTCCTCCAACTTATATTGATGCAAAATCGGGATTAAATTTTCAAAATATAAACGTTGTTTTTGAAGACAATAACCAAACGATATGGATTGGATCGGAAGGAAAAGGAATTTTTAAATTTGCAGGCTCACATATTCAAAAATATACGTTTAGCAACCTTGCGAATAACGAACTGATTTTGTCCACTTTAAAACATGGAAATAACATTTATTACGGCACGTATGACGGCGAAATTATCATTCAAAATGAACTAAGCAAAGCCACTCAAAGAGTTAAAATTGCCAACAGCCCGATTTGGGCAGTATCTGTCGCTGGCAAAGATACCTTGTTAGTTGGTTCGGGAGCAGGTTGTTATCAACTGAGTGTATCAAACAAAAAAGTAACGGAAATTCCGATTGTTGAAACGAGTAAAATAACGACTATTTTAACACACAACGGAGTGAATTATGTCGGAGGGAATTTTGGCTTATGCATTATAAAAAATGGAAAGGTTACTAAAATTTATCCGCAAGAAAAACACAAAACACTGACAATCAGAGATGTGAAATTCAATAAAAATGAAATTTACCTCGGAAGTGACAACGGTCTATTTACACTGAAAAATGACAAAATCGAACGTGTTTTAGATTTCAGATTAAAGATTAATTCCCTAAAATTTGACACCCAAAACAGATTGTGGATTGGAACAGAAGAAGGACTTTATCTGTTGGAAAATAAAGAGTTAAAGTTAATTTATTTGTCAGGTAGAACGTCATCAAACATTGTTAATTTCATCAATCAAGACAAAGAAAATTTAATTGTCGGCACAAATGACGGAATTTATTATTGCAACGTAAATGCAAAAGATTGGAAATTCTACAACATTGGTTTGGAAGAAGGTATTAGCAATTTAGAAACGAACATTAATTCGTCATTCGTTGATTCGAAAGACAATGTTTATTTCGGAACTGTTTCAGGACTTAATGTGCTGAATATAAAAAACTTAACCGACAATCTCGTTTTGCAAAAACCACATATTGTTGCACGTAGTATCTCCATTAACTTTTCGCCTTTGGTTACTGATAATCACAATTATAAAATTGAGCGTGACAAAACAGGTAAAATTACACATTTGACACTTCCGTTTAACAAGAACAATGTTTTAATCGAATTGGACGGAATTACGCTAAAAAACTACAATTCACTCTATTATCAGTACAAAGTTGAGGGCTTGGATAATGCATGGTCGAGCAAATTCAAAAACCCACAAATCAACATCACAAACTTACCGCACGGCACTTACAAATTGCTTATACGAGGTGTTATTGATGAAAATTTATATTCCAACACCATTACATTCAGATTGGTTATACAACCGCCCTTTTATTTAACAAAATGGTTTATCATTGCCGTAAGTTTATTGGTTGCAGGCTTGGTTTATTTTTTAATTCAGCAACGAGTTCGCTACGAACAACGCAAGAGTTTGCAGGAAAAAAACGAAATCAAAA
>DAOMPZ010000029.1:5646-14613 GCA_035445045.1 Crocinitomicaceae bacterium
CGCTGAATGCGAGCATGAACCGCCATTTTATTTTCAATGCGCTCAACTCTATTCAGTTTTATATCAACACGCAAGACAAACGCTCCGCCAACAAATACTTGTCGAGTTTTGCCAAACTTATCCGCAAAAATTTAGATTCTTCAACGGAAAACAACAATTTAGTTCCGTTAGACGAGGAATTAGAACGTTTAAAATTGTATTTGGAATTGGAAAAAATGCGCTTTGACGATAAGTTTACCTACGAAATCGAAAATGACGAACTTTTTACAGACGATTATCTTGTACCTGCGATGTTATTGCAACCGTTTGTAGAGAACAGTATTTTACACGGAATTTTGCCAAGCGACAAAAAGGGAAAAATTACCATTTCGATTTTAGATTTCCCCAATCATATTGAAATTCGCATCAAAGATAATGGTGTTGGAATTAAACAAAGTTTGCAAAATAAATCCATCACAACCGATGCGCATAAATCGAAAGGAATGGAGATTTCATCGAAAAGAATTGACCTCTTGCGGAAATTGTACGACAAGAATTTTGAGCTGATTGGGCCGTATCAAACGACCGATGAAAACGGTTTAATCAGTGGAACGACCGTTTTAATCAAAATACCGAAGGAAAATATGTAACTAACGGTTTTTTTTCGTTACATTTGTTGTGTTATTTGGAATGTCATGAAAAAATTATTTTTTATTTCCGTATCAGTGATTTTAGTTTCTTTTGCGTGTCAAAAAGAAGTTATCACAAAAAATGTACCCGTTCAAGAAAATGAAGCGACTGCATCAACTCGTTGGATTTCTACAACATTAGATAATGTCGATTTATCAGGTTGTGACAACGGAGCAACGGGAGGAGGCATCACAGACCCAAATAACGACCCTGACTTAAACAAAAAGAAAGTTACTCGTAACTAAATTGACAAACTCGTCGATTTACAAGTTTTCATTTTAACGTATTTATTTCGACTGCGCTTTTAGCGTTCCAATCGGCGTGTTTTAAATTTAAAACATCCTAAAATTGTCGAGTACGACCGTCACAACACACAAATGTCACAAAGTCAAAAAAAACTTTTCCACAAATAAACGTAAATAAAGAAATATACATTATCTTTGCGCCCAAATTGTACAAATCTTAAAAAAGGACACACAAAATGTCAGATTTAAAAGGTAAAATTTCTCAAATTATCGGTCCAGTTGTGGACGTTAATTTTGAAAAAGGCGTAGCACTTCCAAACATTTATGACGCATTGGAAGTTAGAAAAAAAGACGGTACTCGTGTCGTTTTAGAAGTTCAATCGCATATTGGCGAAAGTTCAGTTAGAACGGTATCCATGGACTCTTCCGATGGTTTCACACGTGGAATGGAAGTTGTTTCAACAGGTGATGCGATTAAAATGCCTACTGGAGAGCGAATCAAAGGTAGAGTTTTTAACGTTGTTGGCGAAACAATTGACGGTATCAACGACATGGATAACGCAAATGGTTTGCCTATTCACCGTGAAGCACCAAAGTTTGATCAGTTATCAACAGCAACAGAAGTGTTATTTACAGGTATCAAAGTAATTGACTTGATTGAGCCTTACGCAAAAGGAGGTAAAATTGGTCTTTTCGGTGGTGCTGGAGTAGGTAAAACGGTATTAATTCAAGAGTTGATTAACAATATTGCCAAAGGACACGGTGGTTTATCTGTGTTTGCAGGAGTTGGCGAGCGTACACGTGAGGGTAACGACTTACTTCGTGAGATGTTAGAGTCGGGTATCATCAAATACGGTGACGAATTTATGCACTCTATGGAAAACGGTGGTTGGGATTTATCCAAAGTTGATTTAAAACAAATGGAAGAATCAAAAGCTACTTTCGTTTTCGGTCAGATGAATGAGCCTCCAGGAGCTCGTGCACGTGTAGCACTTTCGGGATTAACCATGGCGGAATATTTCCGTGACGGAGAAGGTGACGGTCAAGGAAAAGACATCTTGTTCTTCGTGGATAATATATTCCGTTTTACACAAGCAGGTTCTGAAGTATCAGCTTTGTTAGGTCGTATGCCATCTGCGGTAGGTTATCAACCAACACTTTCAACAGAAATGGGTGCGATGCAAGAGCGTATTACTTCAACTAAAAGCGGTTCAATTACATCAGTACAAGCGGTTTACGTTCCTGCCGATGACTTAACTGACCCTGCGCCAGCGAATACATTTGCCCACTTAGATGCAACAACAGTATTGTCACGTAAAATTGCAGAGTTAGGTATCTATCCAGCGGTTGACCCTTTGGATTCGAGTTCTCGAATTTTAAGTCCGTCAATCATTGGTGAGGCACACTACAACTGTGCGGAAAGAGTAAAAACAACATTACAACGTTATAAAGAATTACAAGATATCATCGCTATCCTTGGTATGGACGAGCTTTCTGACGAAGACAAACAAGTCGTTCACAGAGCAAGACGTGTACAACGTTTCTTATCTCAACCATTCCACGTTGCAGAGCAATTTACAGGTATCCCAGGTGTTTTGGTAAACATTCAAGATACGATTAAAGGTTTCAATATGATTTTGGACGGAGAATTAGACCAATATCCTGAAGCTGCTTTCAACTTGAAAGGAAGCATTGAAGATGTAATTGAGGCTGGCGAAAAAATGTTAGCTGAAACAAATTAATGTACTGAAATTATGCTGTTAGAAATTATAACTCCCGAAACAAAAGTCTTATCCGAGAAAGCATCTGCGGTGCAATTACCAGGGTTGGACGGTTCGTTTCAAGTTTTAAATAATCACGCTCCGATTATCTCTTCATTGACACAAGGCGAAATTAAAGTTAATTTAGAAACGCCCATTGAAGACGAAGAAAGTTTACACGCAACCGTTCGCACAGACGAAACAAACAAAGCGGTTGTTTACGTTAAAATCAACGGCGGTGTGATTGAAATGAGCAATAACAAAGTCATTATTCTCGCAGAATAACAATCAATCTGTCGCAATAAAATTAAAAGAGGTTTGAATGTCAAACCTCTTTTTTTTATGCTATAAACTTCTGTAATTTTTCTTTGCGTTGCATACGTTCCATGGACAAACTTTCGGAAACAATATCGGCAACGGTCAATAAATCAATGGATTTTTGAAACCAAATTTTGGCAATTTCACGGTTGTTTTGTTCCAAGTAAATTGATGCAATCAAACTTGTGTAATCCACCAATAATTCAAGGTGTTTGGCGGTTAGTTTTCGCTCTTTGATGTAATCTAAAATGTCGGAAACAGAATAGCTTGAAAGTAAATCTAAATCAATATCCAATTCATTTTTGAGTTCTTGATTGGTCTTGGTAATTTGCAATGCTCGGTCTTCCAAAAGTTCGATTTCTAAAAACTTCGTGATAACTTTCTTTAAGTTTTTTCCGATGCGCTCGATTTGGTCTTTCAGCGTGTCACGTATCATTGGCCTTAACCTAAAATTCGTTTTTTCAATGCTTTTTTCCCTTCTTCATCATCACCATAAAGCCAGCTTAACACGTTCTTTTCCCAAATATCGTCAAATTCTTGTGTCGTAATAACACCTTTTTCTACGGCTAAATCTAAGAGTTTTCCAGGGTAAGAAGACTGCGGTAAACTTTCCATTTCACCGAGCGGATAAGGGTCGTCCAAACCCGCCAAAACTTGATGTGAAGTCTGATTTTTAATCAACAATTGCAACGAACCAACATCGTGTAAAAGTGTGTCGAAGAAAATATTTTTATGTCCTACGGATTTCCGTGGGTGCGTTTTTCCTTTAAATAAATCGGGGCGACCGTCAAAACCTTGAATACGTCTTCCTAAGTTAATTTGCGCCAACTGACCGCCGTGCGCAAAACAAACACGCATATTTTTGTACTTGTCGGGATAACCGTTTAAGGTTAAAAAGTGGTACGCATCGGCGCATTGTGCAAGCATCCAAATCAAATGAAAACGCCAAGCGGTATTTTCCAATTTGATAAATTTTTCGCCATCATACGGGTGAATTTCGACTGCTAAATTGTATTTGTCTGCCAATTCAAAAATAGGTTCGTTCTCTTCGTCAAAAATACAACGCCACGTACCAACACTATCCATGTAATGCGTTGGCAAACAAAGCAAGCGCATATTCATTTCCTCAACACAACGCTCAATTTCCCATAAAGCACTACGCAAAAAAGCAGGGTGAACCACAAATCCTGTTGTGAATTTGGAAGGGAATTTTTGTTGTAAATTGGCATTAAAATCATTTTGAAAACGCAATGCTTGTTTCAATTCTTCCACACGTAAGCCGTTGCCATAAAGTTGCGACAAATTTAATATAACAGCATGGTCAATCTGGTTGCGCTCCATCCATTCTAACTTTTCATTGAGAAAAAAACTCGAATCAGTTACGGGACGTTTCCAATTTTTTTGGAGCATAAATTTACGTTCATCATCGACCCAAAAAATTTCCTTGTCTTTCATAAACTGCGGAATTTCCTCAGGATAAGGAAGTAAATGCGAATGTCCGTTGATGCGAAGTTTTCTTTCCATGCTATGCGTTTTTTGATATGCTTTTCAAAGATAATTTTTTATAGTGAACTTAGCCGATTTTTCGTACATATTTCGTGATAATCACAATGGATTGCCCATCGACTTTACCCTCAATGTATTCAAAATTAGTGGAATCTAAACGGATATTGCGCACAGTTGTTCCCATTTTTGCGGTTAGTGAACTTCCTTTTACGTCCAAATCTTTGACAAGCGTTACCGAATCGCCATTTTGTAAAATTGTGCCGTTTACATCTCTGTGAAATTCCACAACACCGTCATTCAAATGGTCGCCTGATGCTTTTGCCCACTCCAAAGTGTTGTCCTCTAAATACAAAATATCCAAGGCATCGGCAGCCCATGTTTCATTTTTAAAGCGATTTAACATTCTCCATGCAACGACTTGTACGGCAGGAACTTCGCTCCACATAGCTGTTGGAAGTATGTTTTCCCAATATTTTGCATCGGGTTCTTCTTGTTTTTCGATTTGTGCTAATGCTTTTTGTGAAATAAGGATAGTTGCATCTTCGTCTTTGCCTTGTTTTGGCATGACAACATACATAGAAAGTCCGTTGGTTTCGCCACTTAATTCACATTGATTTTGACTTCTATCTTTGATGAAATCTTCTAATTTCATATTCTAATTTGATTTTTTGTATTTAATTAAGCCCACAAAGTTACCTAATTTATTGAAAAACTAAAGATAAAAAATCAGGATTGTGTTGTCCTATACGATTTGGCCAAAGAAAATGCTGTTTATGAATAATTTTAAATTAACACCCATATTTCCCGAACCTTTTTTACTTTTGCACAACTTATTTTACGGAAAGATAGTTTTTATACACACTTAAAACCTAAATTTAGATGAAAGAAATCAGAATGGTTGATTTGAAAACGCAGTACGAACACATCAAAGATGAGGTAAACACTGCCGTTTTAAACGTAATTGAAAACACTGCTTTTATCAATGGCGCAGATGTCAAAAATTTTCAAACTGACCTTGAAAAATACTTAGGCGCAAAACACGTTATACCATGCGCTAACGGAACAGATGCGTTGCAAATTGCGATGATGGCATTAGGTTTAAAACCAGGCGATGAGGTTATTACGCCATCTTATACATACATTGCAACAACGGAAGTAATGGCATTGTTGGGTTTGACACCTGTTTTTGTCGATGTTGACCCGAAAACATTTTGTATCAATCCCGATTTAATCGAACAAAAAATAACGTCCAAAACGAAATTAATCGTTCCTGTACATTTGTACGGTCAAGCGGCAAATATGGACGAAATCATGGCAATTGCCAAAAAACACAACCTTTTTGTGGTTGAAGATAACGCCCAAGCGATTGGTTGCGACTACACGCACAAAGACGGTTCGGTTTCCAAAACAGGAACAATCGGAACAATCGGTTGTACGTCTTTTTTTCCGTCTAAAAATTTAGGTTGCTACGGCGATGGCGGTGCGATTTGTACCAACGATGACGAGTTAGCAGGCATTATCCGAATGGTTGCCAATCACGGACAATCTAAGCAATATCATCACGACAGAGTAGGCTGTAATTCACGGTTGGACACCATTCAAGCGGCGATTTTAAAAGTAAAATTACCACACCTTGACCGTTATTGCGATGCACGCCGCAAAGCAGCGGATTATTACGACGCACATTTAGGACAAATCAAAGGAATAACAACGCCTTTCCGAGCAAGCAACAACAAACACGTTTTTCATCAATATACATTGATTTTAGAAGGAATTGACCGTGATGCCTTGAAAGAACATTTGGCGACAAAAGGCATTCCTGCGATGATTTATTACCCAATTCCTGCACATAAACAAAAAATGTTCGCCTCTTTTGGCGTAGCAAACATTGATTTACCGATAACCGATTGGCTAACAAGCCGTGTGATTTCACTCCCAATGCACACCGAGCTCGAAGAAGAACAGTTGCGTTATATTTGTGATGCTGTGAAAGAATTTGTCGATTAAAAGTATATTAAAACATACATTTTAATTTAAAAGATGTATATTTGCATAATATAATATGCAAAATGTTTGATGTTTTAACCGTAAAAGAGCTTCAAATCACCGTTGGGAAATGGTGTAAATTGTTGCGTAAAAAAGAAGGATTATCACAACAAGAGCTGGCAGAACAGCTTGCCGTTGCCCGATTGACGATTGCCAAATTGGAAAATGGCGACAACGTTACTGTTGATACCTTATTTAAAGTCCTGCAACATTTCGAAGAATTAAATTCTGTTAATGCTTTTGTAACGGATAAAATAAATAACTTGAACATTCAGTCACTTTATTAGCAATGGGGAAGAATCAAATCATATCGGTTATTTTTAAGCAACTTGAAATCGGAAAAGTGGGCTATGACGAACATCAAAAAAAGTCCTTTTTCCAGTATAATTCCGATTTTTTGGCATCGGGAAAATACACCAACTTATTTCCGTACATCATTCGACGTTCTGAAAATGTACAGGTATTTTCAGAATATGAGGGAGAAACATTCAAAGGTCTTCCGCCTGTCATTGCCGACTCGCTACCTGATTTTTTCGGAAATATCGTTTTTAAAGAGTGGTTGGAAGCCAGTAACAAGAAGGCTATTTCACCGTTGGAACAATTAGCTTACGTTGCCAATCGAGGTATGGGAGCTTTGGAATATTCTCCTGCAAAAAAAATTCCATCTACTGCGACAATTAACATCGAAGAAATTACCGAGGTCGTGAAAAAAGTAATGGATTTAAAAACGTCAGTAGCAGAAAAAGAGTTAACCAATCTTACATTGTTGAACATCTTTAAAATTGGAACTTCGGCAGGTGGCGCACGCCCGAAAATTTTGGTTTCCGAGCATAAAAAAACAGGAATGTTAATCCCTGGAGATATTGAAACATCAGAAGCATACAATCATTATTTGGTCAAACTCAATATCGACGAAGATTCGCTTTACAACAGGGAACTAATCGAATATATTTACTACGAAATTGCTACACGCATTGGAATTGAAATGATGCCGAGCAAACTTATTGATAATAAGCATTTTGCAACATTACGATTTGACCGCATCAACGGTGAAAAACGGCATATTCTCACCGTTTCAGGAATAACAGGTTGGGATTATGTCAAGTCGGAACAGTCTAATTATGAAAACTTGTTCAAATTGGCAGTCAGCTTAAAATTACCTCATTCTGAAATGCAACAGTTGTACAAACGAATGATTTTTAATGTTGTTTTTGCCAATACAGACGACCACCTTAAAAACTTTTCGTTCATTTACGATGACCAACAAAACCGTTGGAATCTTTCCCCAGCGTATGATTTAACCTATCCATTCAATCCGCTTTTGAGTTTGTTACGTGTTTCCAGAGCACTTTCAATTAATGGAAAACGACACAACATTACACGAGAAGATGTATTAAGTATTGCCAAAAATTTCAGCATTAAAGACGCAGGAAAAATCATCAAGCAGGTAAACGAAGCCATTCCCTTATTTCACGAATTAGCTTTAAAATACGACGTTCCCGAAATAATAACACATAAAATCAGTCAGCAATTTCAAATTTTGGCATAAGCGAAAAAGTGATTTAAAACACGTACACATTGTTATCTGCTTTTAATATTCAGTATATTGTATTATTTTTGCCACTAATCAATCTTTTTTCGTTAAACGAATACTTAAAAGACAAATAAAAACATGAAAAAAATTGCAGTAGTAGGAACAGGTTACGTTGGTTTGGTCACAGGGACGTGTTTTGCAGAAACAGGAAATCAAGTCGTTTGTGTCGATATTGACGAGCGAAAAGTAGCGAAGTTAAAAAATGGTGTTGTTCCGATTTATGAACCGATGTTGGACGTTCTTTTTGAGCGCAATATCAAAGCAGGCAGGTTGAATTTTACGACCTCGTTGGAAGAGGGAATTAAAGATGCAGAAATTATCTTTTTAGCATTGCCAACACCTCCAGGCGAAGACGGCTCAGCGGATTTGTCCTACATTTTGGGCGTTGCCGACCATTTGGGGAAAATCATGACAGACTACAAAGTTATCGTGGACAAAAGCACCGTTCCCGTTGGGACAGCAGAAAAAGTGACAGCGGCGGTTGCTAAAAATGCAAAAGTTGCCTTTGATGTGGTTTCTAACCCCGAATTTTTGCGAGAAGGTTTTGCGGTGGAAGATTTCTTAAAACCCGACAGAGTAGTTATCGGTTCGTCTTCTGAACAAGCCCGAAAAGTAATGGAAGAATTATACAAACCGTTTGTACGTCAAGGAAATGCGATTATTTTCATGGACGAAAAATCAGCAGAATTAACCAAATATGCGGCAAACTCTTTCTTAGCGACAAAAATTACATTCATGAATGAAGTTGCTAATTTCTGTGAAAAAGTCGGTGCTGACGTGGACAAAGTGCGTATCGGTGTTGGAACGGACGACCGTATCGGTAAACGTT